>JBBDNB010000043.1 GCA_040877935.1 Chitinophagales bacterium | reverse complement strand
CAGAAATTCAATGATAGTATAGTGATTGGAGGTCTCGACCAAACACTAAATATTGCTGATTTCTTCCCTTCTGAAAAAACAACATCATCGCGCAAGGATGATTTGTTTATAAAGACATCCTGTCAAAAAACATTTGATTTCGCTGGCATCAGTGCGATTTGCTTTGAATGAATCCTAAAAATATTCAATCAATACAAGAGCCTTTTAACCCAGAGTATGCATTAGAAAATTTATTGCAACTTGAAATCACTTCAAAATCAGCACTTCGTTGCTATTTTCAATTTCACCATAGCGATGCTATGCTACCCCGTACTGTTGTCGGGACCAAACAGCCTGATTTTACCTGCCTCAGCCGGCAGGCAGGTTGTGCTTTCAACTCTCATCACAAAGTTCCAATGCATAACCCGGGTTTAATTTAAACAAGAACTTTTATCCATCCTGGAAGGATGGCATGTTTATAAAGATGCGACTTCAACGATAAACCCGACCCCAGCGGGGTCGCACCTTTCAGAATTTTGGGATATAAGACAAAAAACAAAGTGCTGCGCAACAAGCTTTCACTCCTATCAGTAGTGTCCACACTAGGGATTACCAGCAATCAAATTGAGGATGAGCAAAGGTAGTGTCCAGAATAGCATATATCGAGCGACAAAAAATTTTCCATTCGCAGGAATAGCAAGAGATTGATTGAAGGAACTACATTTAAATCCACAAATCCCTAACTTAGCAATTCATTAAAAATCAGTGATGGAAAAAGTATTGGTAGCCAACCGGGGAGAGATAGCACTGCGCATCATGCGCTCGCTTAAGGAAATGAACATTAAAACTGTAGCGGTATTTTCAGAAGTCGATCGCTTGTCGCCACATGTGAAATTTGCCGATGAAGCTGTATGCCTTGGCCCTCCGCCATCCAATCAATCCTATTTGTTGATGGATAAAATCATTGCCACTGCTAAAAAGCTAAATGTAGATGGCATACATCCGGGCTATGGCTTCTTATCTGAGAATGCTGAATTCTCCCAAAAAGTTAAAGATGCAGGAATCATATTCATAGGCCCTTCACCCGAAAGTATCAGCGCTATGGGCAATAAGTTGACTGCCAAAGATGCCGTTAAAAAATTTGATATCCCTTTGGTGCCCGGTACAGACCACGCTATAAAAGATATTCCTAAAGCGAAAAAGATTGCAAAGGATATTGGCTTTCCCATTTTGATAAAAGCCGCTGCCGGTGGAGGTGGCAAAGGAATGCGCATTGTAGAAAATGCCGGGGAATTTGAATCGCAAATGAAATTGGCCGTAAGCGAAGCCACCAGCTCTTTTGGTGATGGTTCGGTTTTTATTGAAAAATTCGTAACCAAACCGCGACACATCGAAATACAGGTTTTGTGCGATCGACACAACAACTTCCTGCACCTTTTTGAACGCGATTGCTCCATTCAGCGCAGGCATCAAAAAGTGATTGAAGAAGCTCCATCGGCAGTTCTGACCCCAGAAATTCGCCAGAAAATGGGGCAATGTGCCATAGATGTAGCGCGTGCTTGTAATTATGAAGGTGCGGGTACCGTTGAGTTTCTGCTAGATGACCAATTGAATTTTTACTTCCTGGAAATGAATACCCGATTGCAGGTAGAACATCCTGTAACCGAGCTAATCACCGGAATTGATTTGGTAAAAGAACAGGTTCGAATTGCAAAGGGAGAAAAACTACTTTATAAACAAGAGGATTTAAAAATACAGGGACATGCCATTGAGTTGCGTGTATATGCTGAGGATCCACAAAATAATTTTTTGCCAGATATCGGAAAATTAAAGAAATACCAACGTCCACTCGGACCGGGCGTACGGGTAGATGATGGTTTTGAACAGGGCATGGATATTCCCATTTATTACGACCCTATGATCTCTAAACTGGTTACTTATGGAAAAGACCGGGAAGAGGCCATTCAGCGGATGATAAGAGCCATAGAGGATTATAAAATTGTAGGGGTGAAAAACACACTCGCTTTCGGGACATACGTAATGAAGCATCCTGCTTTCGTAAGCGGGGATTTTTCTACCAATTTCGTGAAAGAGCATTTTGACCCCAAAGCCATGCAGGTAGAAGATAAAGCAGAAGCTAAAATTGCCGCTCTCCTCTCCCACAGGCTATTGAAAGAACAAAAATCAAAACACGAGTTGAGCGAAAACGGACGCAGCTTGAAAAAGAGCAGATGGTCATCACGAAAATTCTGAATTGCTAAAAATCAGCGTGTTATGCACCCACTGAAAGATTTTCTTATTTGCCTTTTAGTCTTGTCATTTTATTGCAGTGCTGAACTGTTTTCACAGGAAATTAATATTCCTTCCCACTGGAAAAAATTAGAGCGAATGGATTATGAGTTGCACTATCCCGAGGCCTGGCAATTTAGTGAAAGTGGTGAGGTAGACACCCGATTTATTTTATTGGCACCGAATGTATTGGAAAATGATTCATTTAGAGAAAACATCAATTTAGTGGTACAGGATTTATCGGAAATAAATCACACAATAGATTTAACCATGTATGCTGAAATCTCAAAAAGTCAAATACTAAGCATGGTAAAGAATGTGCAATTGATCAAGGCACAATACAATGAACGCAATGGCCAGAGGTATTACGAAATCTGCTATGCTGGTGACAAAGAAGAATTCGAATTGAAATGGCTGCAATATTACTGGGTAATAGAACAAGAAGCTTTTGTATTGACATACACTGCCGATCAATCTGATTTTGATAAATTCTCCACCGCAGCCTTCAAGATAATGGATGCTTTTAAGATCATCAAGTGATGGTGATAAGTCTAATAACCTGGAATATGCATTAGAAGATTTATTGCAGATTGAAATTCATATCTTTAGACACAAAAAAATCTATGCGTAAAATTATCCTATCCTTAGCCTTATCAATATCGATAGTCTTGAGCATTAAAGCACAATTGGTTTCTTACTCTATTCAAGACAGTTTCACTAAACAAGAACTCCGTACATTTCTAGATAATTCAGGGTTTGGACTGCCCATCACTCCAAAGTACGATGTGGATGTTTATCAAATATTTTACAAAACTCCTTATAAGCATATCGATTCCCTAATTACAACATCGGGAATTGTTGCGATACCTAAAAATAAAGATTGTCCTAGTTTGTTAGCAGCTTATGGTCATGGTACATTCTCTGAGCGTAATAGCTCTGCCAGTTACAATGCGGCCGAGAGACCCATCACTTTTTTGTTTGCAGGCTTTGGCGGTGTAGTTACCGTTATGCCCGATATTTTAGGCTTGGGAGCCGGTAGCGGTGATAGCGCTATTTTAATCCATCCTTATGTCAATACTTTTCACAACGGACACACCATCATCAATAGCATGAGGGCTGCCAGGGAATTGGCCGATATTTTATCCAGTCCATTGAATGGAGAGGTTGTTTTAACCGGATATTCACAAGGTGGACATACCGCTATGGCCGCCAATAAATTGATCCAGGAAAATTACGCACAGGAATTTGATATTATGGCCAGCATCCCTATGTCCGGACCTTATGACCTGAATAAGACTATGGTGGATGTGATGCTTTCGTCAGATAGTTTTTCAGTACCAGGATACTTGCCCTATTTACTATTGGGCTATCATTCCATTTACGATACTTTACAGTCTGAATTCCCTAACGCTTCAGATATTTTCAAGAGTCCATACGATACGGTTCTTCCACCCCTGTTTTACAGCAAAACAAATGGCATTGGTCATATAAATGGATTCTGCGACCCAATTCCAAGGCAAATGATTAAGGATTCTATCATCCAGAAATTTGAAAATGACCTAAACCATCCATTAAGGTTTGTTTTAAACGACAATGACTTGATGGGCTGGGCACCTCAAAATACTGTAAAAATACATTATTGCACAGAGGACGAGGAGGTGAATTACCTGAATGGTGTTAGAGCCGATTCCACATGGAGAGCCAATGGTGCTCCAGATGTTGAGGCTTTTAATAATGGTGCTTTAAATCACTTCGGTTGTGTAGAACCATCCGTAACAGCTACAGCCTTGTATTTGCTTACCAATCTTCCTACTTGCACGGATATTTTTGAAGTGGGCGAATTGGATTTCAGCCTTTATCCTAATCCTGCCAATGAGGTATTTAATATCGAGTCGGCTGAAAGCGATCTGCTGATGAACATTTATTCCCTTGGCGGAAAAGTAATAATGTCCCAACAGCTATTGAGCAATCTGGAATCCATTGACATCAGCCACTTGGTTTCGGGCATTTATTTTGTGGAATTGAGAAACAATTCAGGTGAATATGCCCTTAAGAAATTGATTAAGAATTAGGGTTGGAGTTGCATTAGCTTGGCTATAGGGTTGTAGATATAAAGTAATTGTTTTGCCACCAGTACCTGGCGGCAGTTGGAGCCAGTGGCTTATCGAACTTAGGTTCTTAATGCAGCTTTTGGAACTCTTTTAACCCACTCTCACTCGTTTGCCGCTTAGCTTTTGCAGCATAGCGAACGAGTGCAGACTCTAAGCAATTATCATATTGTATCTGGTAACCCTTCAGTGGTTTCTATAAACCTGCAATTAAAAGTCCCCTGTACCTTAAGTGTGTACTCAGGGTTGACTATTAACGAATCAACACATGTCATTTCAGCATTGAACCTGCCTTTTAGGGAACCTTTGGTAAATGGGGCTCCTGAATTTAATGTTACATCTGCCTCCAAATAATAGCTTGACTTAAATGGTAGGTCTGAGTTTCTGTTTAACTTTAATTTAGCACTATCGTTTTCTATCAGTATTAATAATGTATGGCTTTGATAACGGTAGTTGGTTATCTCTCTATAGCTACCTCCAATATATAGATATGCTTTGCTTTTTGCATATTCTTTGTCTACTAAACATTGACAGCCATAAACTGTATCAAATACAAAATCATCCATTTGAACCAGCAGAAAAGATGAATCTGCACTTTCAAAATCTTCTACCAAATAAGTATTTGACCTGCTTTGAAAGCAATCGTAATTTTCGGCAGTATTATTACATCCTGCAAAAAAAACAATGATCAAAACAAATAATCTACTTAGGTATGTTTCTGTGAACCCTTTCCCTTTGTGAATTCTTGACTCCATGCCTTTCCTTTAATTCATCTGCCATATATTCATCGTACGTTTCATTTGTACTTGATGGTTCTGCCATAATTGTACCCGGAACATGGCCGGGTGTATTTTCACCCGTATAATTATCCCCGCTGGCGCAAGCATTAGCGACAGCGGTGCTTGTGCCATATTTCAAATCTACAAGACAATTTTGATTAAAATTCAATTTAGCAATTTTATGTCCAACAAGTCCTTTTGCCCAGAACCATAAAATTTATACATTCTGCTCATGAAAATAAAAATAAGAAAAAATGTTGCTTTGCAGTTTGGACTTAATTGGATATGGTACAAGAAGGCTCTGCTTTTTGCCTACGCGCCATTGCACCAGCGGGGAGGAATACCCTATCTAAAGTATGGACGCTTTATTTTAATATTTAGTTTTTTTTCTAAAATAATCACTTCTTCTTCTGTACAATAAAAATTAATTTTTTCATCTTCTGTATGCATATGAATCTGCCTGCCACCTCCCCTATAAGGATTAAGAGTCGATATGTTAGTAAGTGCTGTCCAATTAATGTGGCGAACACTTTTGTCCCAAAATCGAAATGGATAATTATATTCGAAATGTGTTGAGAAGAAACGTCCCTTTTTAACAAAAAAGAGTATGAGTATTTCTAGAATAATTAAAGCTAAATACAATGGAGCTATATCTAATAGCACTTTTAAAATATCCCTAGTTTTATCTACCAAGCCTAACATAATAATTGTAAGCATACTTAAAAATAAGAATGTAGCTACTAAAAGGAAAAGTTGTTTGAGATTAACCTAACATAGTCTTTTTTTAATTATTTCATTTTCTATACAGTTCATATTATAAATTAATAAAAACATCTACTCACACTCATCTTCAGAATCACAAGAAACTGATTCAGAATCATTAACTAAAACTTGTTGAGCATTTTCCCCCACACTCTCGTTTGCCGCCTGGCTTTTGCAGCATATTATTTTGACTTTAACTCGCTTTTATAAGTATCAATTTTTTCACTATGAATTTCCAAATAATTGTGTAGCATAAGTTCTACACTATCTAACTCACTTTGAGTAACTAGAAAAGAGAGAAAATAGAATTTATTATGAGTTCCTTGTAATGAGTCAAATTTATAGTTAAAAATCCTCTTTTTTTCTTGTCTTAAAATATTCTCTAAATACGATGATGGCTTTTCACCATACTTTATTAATACTCTTGTATTAATAAACTTTTCAAACGATGTTGAAGTAATACCAACAAAATCACTTTTTGAATCAACATTTATATGCAACATATTTCTTAATAATGGTAGTTCTTTCCCTTCCTCACGATCAAATAATATAAAAACTGTCCCTTTGAAATCTCTTTCAAATTTAAAGACTGTAGTATAATTTGTATTGTAATAATAATTCGCAGCTATAATCGTAGAAACTGAAGTAAAAAGTAGTAAGACTAAACTACTTTTTAAGCCGACTTTTGAAAAAAGAAAATTTAGTAACAGAAAAATAAAAGGTACTATTAAGTATCCATCATTCAAATCAGATATGTAAATATAATATGCGTTAGCTATAATAACACAAAGTATGGCAAAAAAAATCAATACTATTTTTGTCATTAACTACTTTTTAGTTCCTTTATTTAAACTCTCTAAATTACCCCCTATTCCACTCGCGCTCTTTTGCCGCCTGGCTTTTGCAGCATAGCGAAGCCCGCCTGAATGAAATTCATTTCGGGCAGGTGTGCGTACTCTAAATCTGTTATTTTATATTTTTCAGACATTTATCTAAAATACAAAATTCTATGGATGTTGATGTGGCTAGCTCAGGCACGCATTCGCCTTGCTAATTGCTAAGGCTGCAAATGCGCGCCAGTTAGGGGGTAGCATGGCTACCATTGTGATAGTATGTTATTTACAGAATTAATACTTGTTATCTTTTTATCACGTGAAATATCATTTTTTTTAAAAAATTCTATGACCATGGTAAAAACATTTTCAATGCTATAATCTATAATTACTTTCATTTTATCGTTATCAACCAACATAATATAAGTAGGTTTATGCGACCCTAATTGCCCAAAAGCATATATGCCATCATTACATTGTTCTCCACAATCAACATTTAATAACGAATAAAAATAACAAGTCCCAATACTCTTGCCCTGATATTTTCTAGGTAAAGAATCTGTTCTTAATATCTCTTTAACATCATCTTCGCTAATAAAATCTACTTCAATAAAACTTCTTTTATTATTAGTATCATTTTGACAAACAACTGCACTACAAAATAAAATAAAACAAATCATACATGTTATATTTTTATTCATTTTATTTTTGTTTAGAAAATTGATTCACCCTCATCCCGCAAGTTTGCAACTTGTAGGCAATAACCAAGATTGTATCATACCTCAATCAAACCTTTTCTCAGAAACCTGTTCTCCGTTCTTGAAAACAGTTTCAATAATCAGTTTGCCATTTTCATCCCAGGTGTGCCAGGTGCCGGTGTTTTGGTCGTCTTCAAAATAGCCCACTTCCCATTTCTGCCCATTGGGGTGGTAATAGGTATAGCTCCCGATCTTCATGCCCTGGTGGAATTCAAACTTGTATTTCAACTGCCCGTTTTCATACCAGGCCTGGTAAGTGCCCTGGCGAAATCCGTCTTTGTAGTGGTCTTCTGATTCCAATTGCCCGTTTTCATACCACATTTTTTTCACGCCCTGCTGCCGGTCGTCCTCAAATTTTTCCTCGCTTTTCAACTGTCCGCTGGCATACCAGCTTTTCCACTCTCCTACCCGCTTGCCGTTTTCAAACTGCCCTTTTTGTATCAACTGCCCATTGTAGGCATAGGAGCGGCAGGAGCCGCTGTATGGTTCTTCCGTTTCGCGATCTACCCATTCAAATTTTATGCGCACGATGTCATCGCAGGATACCTCGTCCTGGGCAAAAAGGCCACTTGCAAAGGCCGTGATAAGCAATAAAAAAATTAATTTATTCATGTGTTTAAAATTTATTTTCAACTGTCACATGGAACTCACGATGCCAAAAAATTTTGATCATATCCATGTGTGTCAAAATTTTTTGCCATGTTCGTTTCATAATCGGGAGAATTAATGGTTAACGATAACTTTTTTCATATACACCTGCTCTTCAAGAATGATTTTCACAAAATACAAACCCGAAGCCAGATTATCATGCCCGACATGCAAAACTGCATTACTGCTCCAGGCATTTCTTCCATAAGTAAAAATAAGCTTACCGGAAGTATTCAGCAATTCAACACGCTCGGGCAGGTCAAAATTCCGCTTTTCAAATGAAATACTGAATTTTCCGGCATTGGGATTGGGCCATACTTTAATATCACTGTCTGCGTCAATCCCTTCAATACCTGTCACATAATCAAAGGCTGCTGATACTTCCGAGCAGCCATTGGCATAGGTCACCTCTACGGTATATTCGCCATCCACCAGCTTGCTCAATATCCTGTCGGTAGCACCGGGCACCGGAATGCCATCGATATACCACTGATAGGAAGCCCCGGAAGTGGCACTGAGTGTTGGCCAGGTATCTATGATTTGCGGCACAGGGTTCGAATCCACTTGCAGGGTAAACACATCCGATACACAAGCCCTGCTGAATCCGTATATCAGGCTGCTGTGGTTTTCCCCGGCTGCAATCTGTGTGGCTCCGCTGAATTTTTCGATAAATACGGGTTCCAATTTATTGTTTACGGTACTGTCGCCCAACTGGCCAAAGGTATTCAGTCCCCAGCCCCAAACCGAACGGTCTTGCTTTATGGCAAAACTGCTGTAAGCACCAGCTTCAATTTCTATCACTCCCTTTAAATAATCTATACGTTGTGGGGTGTAAATATTGCCCAGCGCGCTTCCAATACCGAGTTGGCCTGAATTGTTTCCTCCCCAAGCATAGACCCTGCCATCAAAGCGCAATGCCAGCGCATGAACGGCTCCCGCATCGATCTGTACAATATTTTGCAGCCCGGCATTCAAGGGGATATTGGAAAAGGCGATGCCATTGCTGCCCAACTGTCCGGCTGCATTGTTGCCCCAAACCCAGACAGAACTATCGGCTGCCAGGGCCATACTGTAATTGGCACCTGCCGAAATCGCCAGGATATTGGCAGGCAATCCGGTCACCTGTACAGGTACATTACTCGAAGTGAAATTGCCCGTACCCAATTGCCCAAAACTATTGTCTCCCCATGCCCATACAGAGCCATCTGCACGCAAATACATGCTGTGCTTTTCCCCGGCAGCAATGGCAATGATGTTTTTAAAAGTATCTACAGGTGTGGGGAAATTACTGGTGGTATTGTTGCCATTGCCCAATTGCCCGTGATCATTCCTTCCCCAGGACAATGCCTGTCCATTGGAATAAATCGCCAGCGCATGTTGATGTCCGGCTGCTAATGCAGTACTTGGGTATAATGCCGCCACGTCATCAGCTTCCTCCTGATCGGCAAAATTGCTGTTGCCCAACTGCCCGTAATCATTGACACCCCATGAATATACACTTCCGTCACTGCGCAAAGCCAGGTTATAATCCAGCCCGGCATCAATTTGCACCAGGCTATCGGGATCCGATGCCGTAAAAATCGCGCGGCTGTTGATCTTGTTGCCATTGCCCAATTGTCCTCCATAATTGGCACCTACGGCAGCAAAATTGCCACTGCCTCCGCGGTAGGTCTCCAGGGTATAATCACCTGCTTCGTAAACAGCTAATTGTTGTCCTGTTTCACCTTCAATTAAATTACCATCATAGTACCAAAGGTTGTTTTCTGGCGAATTGCTGCTTAAAACAATGGTATCGCGCTCGCAAATCTCAGAACCTTCTGAAGAGCTGATTACCGGCTGCTCAATTACCACCATCTGATAAGGGAATTCAGATTCCATAGTACATCCGGTACTGAAATCGGTTCCGCGCACATTTACCACCTGACCTTGTTGCAAATTGTTGAGGCTAATGCTATTATTGGCAGATGCAGCTCCCTGTGAAACACCATCTACAAAAAATTCATACTCATCCGCTCCACTTGCCGTAAAAGTCACCGGCTCATTCTCGCAGGTGATATTGGCATTCAGGTTGGCAGACAATTGCAGGTTCATTTTATCTACGGAAATCTGAAAACTGTCTGCTGAAAAAGCAGCACAGGTATAATTGGCAGCTTCCAGTTTCACCCAGTCGCCATCTTCCAATTCCCCGGCAGAAAAAATATTGGAATTGCTAAAAGAGCCCTGTGGCAAATCATTGATATAAAAGCGGAAATACTGTGCATTGGAAGCCGTGAAATCCACCGTATCGCCAAAGCAAATGGACGCCCCTCCATTGGAAGCCGTCATATTCGCCAGCGGATAATCAATCACGGTATATTCAAAAGAATCGGCAGCCGCACTCGGGCAAATATTGTTGATCCCCTCGGCTGACACCACATCACCTGTTTGCAGGTTATTGCTCACAAAAGAATCCACTGCGGACGCTACGCCCTGCGATACTCCATTTACAAAAAACTCATACTGCGGTGCACCGCTGGCCCTGAAAGTGATCTCATCACCCACACAAATACTGTCGCGCGATTCAGAACTTTGCAGGGTTACAACAGGATAAATATAGACATTGTAGCTGTACACCGAATCGGAAGAAATCGCACAGCCATTGCTGTCACCGATTACCGATACGCTTTGGCCATTGCGAAGGGAATCAGTCGAATAAAAATTATTAGCAGCGGGACCTGCAACGGGAATGCCATTGACCAGGAAGGTATAAATATCCGCTCCATCGGCAGTGAAATCAACAGTAGTGCCTTCGCAAATTTCACCGCTTACAGAAGGCTGAAGGCTCACTACAGGATATGG
This sequence comes from Chitinophagales bacterium, assembly GCA_040877935.1. Lineage (NCBI taxonomy): Bacteria > Pseudomonadati > Bacteroidota > Chitinophagia > Chitinophagales > Chitinophagales bacterium. Next base: position 255,791 of record JBBDNB010000043.1, on the reverse strand, counting down.
ATTAACTGTAAATTCATAAGTTCCGGAAGCCTGGGCGGAACAGCCGGAAGAAGAAGTACCAATGGCAGTAACCACCTCACCATCCTGAATGGTATTGACCTGTATGCTTGAATTGCTCCCGGGATTTCCCTGGGACACGCCATCAATGAAAAATTCATACAGATCGGCACCCAAGGCGCTGAGTGTTACATTGTCGCCCTCGCAAATGGTAGTGTCAGTAGCCGAAACACTTAAGCTGACCTGTGGCAAAGTATTTACCGTCACCGGATTGCTGCTTTCTTCATAAGCACTGCAACCATTGCTTCTGCCTATCACGCCAATTACAGCTCCGGTACTGAATGTATCGGCTGCAAATACATTTTGCGGAGAAGGCCCCATTACCGAGTCACCATTGACCAAAAATTCGTATTCATTGGCTCCGCCTGCCGTAAAAGTAAGGGTATCGCCCTCACAGATAAAATTGCCGGTAGCGGAACTCTGCAAGACCACATTGGGAATGGAATAGACCGTAAAGGTGTAGGAAGAATCACTTTCGGCAGTACATCCATTGATGATGCCTTCCGCTTTTACTGTCTGCCCGTTCTGAAGCTGGGTAGTGCTGAAAACACTGTCTGTTGAAAAAGGCCCCTGGGAAATGCCATCGACCAAAAAGCGGTAGCTGTTTGCGCCACTTGCAGTAAAAACAATTGAATCCCCAAAGCAAATGGTCTTGTCCGGTTCTGAATTCGCCAGTTCCACTTCCGGTATTGGTTTTACCACTACATCAAAACTATCGCTGCTGCTACTGCTGCAATTGTTGTTGGTAGCTGTAACCGTCACCAGGAAAGTATCTGCTGCCGTAAAAGTCGGGTTAAAGGTATTCACCGCTGAGGAAGGCCCCTGGGAAATGCCATCGATAAAAAATTCATATTCGGGACTGCCCTGGGCTGTAAACTCAATGCTTTGGCCCTGGCAAATGACATTCGTAAGACTGGAAGAATAGAAATTCACATTGGGAATGGCAGTAACCGAATAAGTAAACGTAGTATCCGCATCAGCGCCACAGCCAAATGAATAGCCGCGGGCGGTAATCGTTTGGTTATTGCTCAGCGAGGAAGTGACAAAAGAATCAACCGGACTGGGTGCACCTGTAGAAATGCCACTGAGGAAAAATTCGTATTCATCTGCCCCACTTGCCCTAACCACTACCGTATCACCTCCGCAAATATTATTGTTTGGCATAGCAGAACTTGTCAAATTAATCTGCGGCAATGGAATAACCGTTACCTCTATGGTATCGGTATAAACAGGGCAACCATAAGTATATCCTGCCGCATAGATTTGATCACCATCCTGCAATTGGGCCACATTCAAATCCCTGCTGCTGCCCAGCCCCTGCGAAACACCATTGATAAAATATTCAAAATCATCGGCAGTGCCCGTAATGGTAAAAGCTGCGCCTTCAGCTTCACAAAGTGTATCATTTGAAATACTGCTGACTATATTCAATGCCGGCAGCGGATTGACCGTCATCGGATATTCCTGGTTGCCGGGCGCGGGGCATTCGCTGTTTTTTCCCACTACACTCACTACCTGCCCATCTTGCAGGCTTGAGGTACTGAAAGTATTGTCAGTGGAAAAAGGCCCCTGTGGTACGCCATCAATATAAAACTGGAAAGTATCTGCGCCCAAAGCCGTAAAATCGACCGTTTCGCATTCCTGGATAATGCTGTCGAGGCTGCTGCTGTATAAATTCACATTGGGGATGGGCAGTACCGTAAAGGTAAATGTTGTATCACTGAAGGCAGCACAGGAATCAGCTGACCATCCGCGTATGCGCACCTTATCCCCATTTTGCAGGCCATCATAAGCAAAAGTATCCACCGGATCGGGGCCGTAAATGGTACTGGAATTCACCTGCCACTCATATTCGGCAGCGCCCGATGCATAAAACACAATTTCCTCTGTAAGACAGATCACTGTATCTGGCGAATTCATACTGAATGTAAGCTGCGGCTTAGGGTTTACAGTCATGGTATCTCCCTCGCTGGTCGTTTGACAGGAATTGGTCTCTCCCACAACGGTCACAATTTCTCCATCTGTGAGATTTGAAGTAGAATAAATATTGTTTACCGACAAAGGCGTAACAGCATTTCCATCTACAAAAAACTGGTAAGCAGATGCCCCGCTTGCAGAAAATGTGACCTGTGTCCCTTCACATACTTCATTGTTTGTGCTGTTATTCGCCAGAGTCACATTTGGGTTAGGATTGACAGTAAAAGTAAAACTACTGCTTTGGCCAGGGCAATCATTGGTATAACCGATTACATAGACCTCATCACCATTGCTCAGCGAATCAGTCACATAAGTATCGTCAGGAGTGAGACCATAAGCCACTTGCCCATCTACATAATATTCATAAAAATCCGCTCCGGATGCCGTGAAAGTCACCGATTCATTTTCACAAATAATCTGTGGATTGGCACTTGATACAAGATCAACCACAGGATTGGGATTTACAGTAAATGTGTAGGAAGTATCGCTTGTTGCAAAACAACTTGTACTGTCGGTTCTTCCCTCTACACTTACTGTTTCCCCATCATTCAAATTGCTGATGCTTATCAGGCTGTCCGATCCAAATAATCCTACGGGGTTATTGTCCACATAAAACTGATAATTATCTGCTCCATCAGCATTAAAAACCACTGTTTCTCCATCACAGATCACAAGATCAAGATCGGAAGTACCGAGGGTGACATTTGGTGCCGGGTTGACCTTAAAAACCAATATTGGATTGGCTGTAAATTCGCAGCCATTAGCTGTATATTCAGCCCTTATGGAATCTCCATCGGCCAGCGAAGTTGTGGTATAAAAAGAATCGGCTGAATAGGGTTTTACAATATTTCCATTGTTTAAAAACCGGTATTGCGTGGCCTGGTCACTGAGAAAAAATGTTACTTCATCATCTTCGCAAATGGTTAGGTTTGTAGTGGTGCTGAGTGTTAGGCTCAACTCATTGACCCTGATGGAATCCAGATAAGTTTCCTTGCAACCGTTTTTATAGGTGGAGCTCAATTCTATATTATACACTCCCCCGCTATTGTAGATATGCGTGGGGTCAAACTGCTGTGATGTAGTGCCATCGTCAAAATCCCATTCCAAATCCAGGTCATTCACATTGCCGTCAAAGGCAGTTGTGGTATTATTAAATACAATGGTATCTCCGGGGCAGACATCAAAAGAAGGAAAGTCAAATTCCGGATTGGAAGTTTTGTCATTTAAGAAATCCCAGCCTGAATTTCCTCCCAAATCCGTACTGAAAAGTGCCGGGAAGTTTACTGATCCAGAAGCACTGAAATCCTGCAAATTCAGGCACTCCCCATGTACTTTGCTATCGGTCTGTAAAAACACAAAAGCATTTCCAGGGTCCATTGATACAATGCTGATACTGTCGAAACAAGTACCCACCGCCACCAGAGAATCTGCCAATTGCTGGGTCGATCCGCCTTCTACGGCAAGCATAACGCCAGCATCTATGTCTATCCGGTTAAAGAAATTGTCACCAGTCATAAATATGGTATCCTCCACCTGCTGCTTGATGATCAAATCATAATAATCGGCACCGGCACAATAAAAGAAACCGGGAGCCTGCGAGCCAAAAATCTGTATGGTGGAATTCTGGGCATTTACCGTCAGGCTATTGCCTGCATTTTGCGCATCCCAACCTGCTGAAAGGTCTATGTTTGAATTTTCAATATGCAGCAATTTGTCTTCTGTACTTTCAAGAATCATCCGCACTGCGCGAATGTCATTGTCATTGCTCTGAAAAGTACCGCCCAACATCACAAAACCCGCAAAGCTGGTGTCCATAATCAAATTGTTGAGCAGGAAAAGTGTATCGCTTAATTGTGCAGCATCATAATACACATAAGAATTGATATCCACCCCCGCAGGATCGAAATACACATTGGTGGAGTCTGAAAGAAATGTCAATTTGGAAGAAAAAGCATTGGCAGGATTCCCCACATTCAGGGTCATATCGGGACTCAGAAAAGCACCCTGGCGAATGTAGATGTTCCTGAAAAGCTCCAGATCGGGGTTTCCTCCCACATCTGTCCAATCCATAAATGCACAAAAAGCGTCCTGCCTGACCCTCACAAAATCCGGATCCCCAGAGTTTTGATCAAAAATAACCGTGTCGCGAATGCCGGGCATACAGGTAGCTGGAGTTCCACCCGAAGTCAGCGACCAGTGATTGGCATCGTCCCAGTTACCGCTGCCATTGATCCAGTAGAAAGTGTTCGAGCCCGTAATGGTATCGGGCGTCCAACCGGCAGTGCTGTAAAACAATTCTGAACTGATGGCCCTGTTCAACTGACCACCGCTAATATCCGCTTCCACATTGCTGATCACACAATATTCCACCTCAAGGGTATCGTAACCTATTTTGCTTATTGTGGCCGGAGGTGCCAAAGCACTTTGAGTTTCGATGGTAATTTGCCGGTTGCAATTCCCTGTTGCTGACAGAGAATCCACATCTGTATTGGAACCCGCTTCCAGGGTCAATGTATTTCCAGGAACTATTGAAATCAAATTGAACTGGTTGCTGCCGTTTAATTCCGTAAAAGCGGTAATCAGCATCAATTGATGGTATTGCAAATTCCCACCGGAAAACCTTACCGGGCTTAATTGAGTGTGCAACAAGCTGATTCTTGAATCGCTGAAATCATCCGTTAAGTTTGTCGCATCTATGTTCCAGGCAAGTGAATCGCCAGTTATATCAATAATGGAATTGGAAAAGTCGATGCTTCGCTGTTCCTGCGTAGCAGAATAAAAAGCATTTAAGGTCAAAGTGTTGCCATTGGAATTCAGCCCTCCTTCTTCCAGCGATACAAAGTAATTGCAAACAAAATCACTTTGGATATTCCAGGTGGCATCATCCGAAAAATGGACTTCAGCATTCAATGGCAATGCATTGGTATTTACAGTTTTGGTACCGATGTTCTTAAATCTTAAATCGCCCGAAAAAGGAGCTTGCATGGCCGCAATCATATCCAGGCTGCCGTTGATCTCAATTTTATATTGATCTGAGCCAGCCAGTAAAGGGTTTAATGTTGCTGCCGCCCAATCCATATTGTTGCAATAGGCATTGTAATCGATAATCACGGAATCGCCATTCGCCTGGAAAGAATTGGCATCAAAATAAACATCCGTTTCCGGGCCGGGAATACAAGATGCAGGAGTTCCGCCCGAACTGACCGACCAATTGGCTGCATTGTTCCAGTTCCCGCTTCCGCCAATCCAGTACAATTCAGCAGGGCCTGTCGGAGCTGTAATGTTCCATCCTGTAACATTGCCCTCGTCAAGGGAATTGACCGCATCAAAAGTTGCACCACCGCCTGCATTGATGTCTTTCAATTTTAAATAATTGACCGTGACACTACCAGTGGTTTTGTTTATAAAGGCCTGGGCACCGTCCTGGTCAGACTGTAATATTATCTGCTCATCACAGGCTCCCGCGGCAAAAAAAGCATCAATATTATATGTGGCCCCGCCCGTCAAACGAAGAAAAACCCCGGGATTAACTGTCAACTGGCCAAAATTCCCACTTTCCACGATGTAGGTATTGGGAGAGTTAATGGTCAGTGAGCCGTAATCAACCAGGTTGCCTCCGGTGTTGAATATTACCTCCGCATTGCTATTGTGATCCAAAGTGATAAAACAACTGTCTGTTTCCAACGAGAAATTCACATTATTGATGTTCCAAACTTCCCCGCTGCCATTAATGTGTATAATGGATTTCCCGGCTGCAAATTTGCGCGTTTGACTGCCATTGGACCACAGGTATTCAATATCAAGGTCTTCATCATTGCAGCGGAATTCACCGCTCAACAAATAAAGCCCTCCCAAAACTTCCAGTGCATCTCCCTGGTTGAGTTTTCCATTTCCGGAGTAAAATACATCTCCTGAAAAAGGCACCGTATTGCTGTGGATGCTATCACTGCCGCTGCCCCTGAAATCAAATATTCCGGGGAAATTATTATTTAGCGCTGCGTCAAATTTCAGCGAACCATAAACAGCAATGGTATCTGAAGCATTTCCCTGCAATTCAGGATTATTGGTAATCCCAGTAAAATCTATGCTTTTAGCTTCTGCTACAGGCACATCTATTACTACTGCCTGTCCATTCAGGTTAAAAGAAGCCGCATCGAAAAAAACATTGTCGGTATCACTTGGCATCCTGTTTTGAAAATTGCCCTGATCGTCCTGCCAATGATTGTTAAAATCAGACCAGTTTCCTGCATTATTCACCCAGTAAAAATCCTCTGCATGGAGGGAATATAAATTAATAAATATCACTATTAATATTAAGCTTAAGGATGTTAAGTTCTGCACAAATATTGACTTTTAGGAAAATGAATCTTAAATTCTAAAGAGGCGAATCATTGTAAAATTACAAAAACTATTGATTAACTTGCAGTCAGAAAATCCTTCAAATCACAACAGAATTCAAGATAAAATGAGACAGCTCTCCCTTATTGTTTTTTTAGCGATTTATACCTGTTTCAGCTTACAGCTCTTTGCGCAAGAATCCGATAGAATCTCCGTGCCCGGCAGCAAAGTAAGCATGGTACCTCCTGAAGGTTTTGAATTATCTAACGAATTCCAGGGTTTTATTCACCTGGCTTCCAGTTCTGCTATTCAGGTAACTGAACATCCGGGGGTTAATCCTGCTGCAATGAAGTTCAGTTTTACTGAAGAGGTGCTCGAACCTCAAGGGATTACACTTGAAGGCAAAGAAGAAGTAAAAACAAATGCAGGAGTTCCTGCGAGCCTGATATTGGTTAGTTTCACGGTTGAGGGAATGGATTTCGAGCGATATATTTTCATCACAGGGGATCACAACAATATGTATATCATCAATGCCAATTACCCGGTAATGACCAAAGAGCTGATCCAGGACAAAATGAAGGAAAGCCTTTTAACTGTTGAGTTTTAAACAAAACAGAGTTTGAAAACTGCTGATAAAATAATCCTATTGCTTGCCTTTTTGCTGTTGGGTTTCCTCCCCAGTGATAAAGCCCATGCCCAAACTTTCCAGGTGAATGATCAATTGACCTTTGAGGCAGTGAACCGCAATATGTGGGGGCCGGGCTCTGCCTTCAGCCTCAATTTCAGACAAACTTTGTTCAATGTTGGTTTTCCTTACACCACCACCACTTTGGGGGGTATTGGAAATATTGCCGGTTTCCAGGTAGGTGCAAGAATTACCATCGGTGCTGGTTTTGGCCTTGCCGCTTATTTTGAAATTGCCGGATTCTCCGGTGGCCGGGTAGATGTGCTCTACCCTATCGACATTACCCTGGATGTGCCTTCGCCCAATACCTTTGAGAAGGGCGAAACCATTGTAATCGGCAGTGACTATACCGTTCAGGAACCTCCTGCCTCGCTCGATACTGAATTTCCCCAGGGTGGAAATATCGGTTTTTATATTGACTTGAATGTGCGCTTTTCGCTAAGTGGCCAACTCTGTTTGGGAGGCTGTATCAATTTGCCCAATATCAATGTAAATGCCAGCCCAACGATTACCCTGTTTGAAATTACACCTACTTCGGTAACCTATCCCTGTGTATTGGTGACTCCCTGTGGCGGAACTGGACGACCACCTTGTATCCCGAGTATTTGTACCACTACCTTTTTGCCAGCAAACATCTCTCAACCAAGCCTGGGCATTGACTTGTATCTCGATATTCCCAATACACAAACCACAAGCAGTGTAAGGCCTGATAAATGTTTATTGGCTGACGGGGAATACACTTATGTGATACTTACGCTCGACCTGCTTCGCTATCTTGAAATATTTGCCGGATTTATTCCTCCACCTGCAGGGCCTATTATACAGAATGTTATTGGCAACCTGAGCAATACTTTTTCCTTACCCTTTGGTGCAACGCTGAGCTACACCATTTTTTCCGCACATCTTCAATTCAGTGTAACAAACCGGCAAAGGTTTACTTATTGCCCCACCATAACGGGGATGCTTGAATTTCCTACGGTGGTCCAGTTCTTCGAAACCGACCCCGGTGGGAATATTACGCGCTCGGGGATCGCCCAAAATGTTCCCCTGGAGATTGGCAACGACCTGAATGTGGTCTATCCATGCCATTTCGACTGGATGGATGTGGAAACTTCCTATTCTGAATCCAATGATTTCACCAACAGAACATACGACAGCCTTTCTATTAATATAATTTTCAAGGTGCTGGAATTCAACTTCCATGTGCCGAGTTTTACGCTTATTCCACGTATTTGCTTCCCACGTGTGTGTGTGCCCTACCCCAGCATGTGTGGCTGGAGCCCCTGTATCAAATACGCCTGTACACCGGCTTTTTGTACACCAGCAGTTACCACTCCCCCTATAAATCTCAGCCTGGGGCCACTGTACAATCCCAATATTCCCCTGGCAGATTTTCAATGGGATTATTTCAACGATACCTGGGAAATTGTTGGGACTGAAACCTCTACCTCATCCCAATTCAGGCTGGTGCCCAGGGATTATTTTGCCCTAATGACAGGGGTGGATATACTATGCTATGGCGATACCTCAGGGCAAGCTACAGTTACTGTAACCAATGGAGAACCTCCATTTACTTATGAATGGTCAAACGGGCAAGTTGTTACCAGCAGTAACAACAGCAACACCATGACAGGCTTGCCTGCAGGAACCCATTATGTAATTGTAAGCAATGACTACGGCTGTGTTGCTTTTGAAGAAATTTATATCAACCAACCACTTGAACCGCTTAGCATACTCACCAGCGATGTTCAGGATGCGCTTTGCAAAAACACTCCTACAGGCTCAATTGATGTTACAGCGCAGGGTGGCACTCCACCATACAGCTACACTTGGTCACCATCTGCGGGCAACAGCCGGACAATCAATAACCTGGCTGCGGGAAATTATGACCTGACCATCACAGATGCCAATAATTGTGAAATAACAAGCAGCTATACGATTGGCGAGCCTGATTCACTCATCGTAAGCCTCAGCAAAACGGATGTCTCCTGTAATGGTGGAGATGACGGAGCAATCCAATTAAGTGTAAGCGGTGGCACAGAACCTTATCGCTTCAACTGGTCAAATGGCGCAACAACAAGGCACATCAGTAATTTAATTGCAGGCAATTACACTGTAACAGTGACCGATACCAACAATTGCCAAAACATTCAAAGCATAACTATTGACGAACCAGCACAGCCACTTTCTGCCACTGTGGTTTCAACTACGGATGTACTATGCTATGGCGGCAACAATGGCGAAATAGAACTCAATATTACTGGTGGAACAGCTCCATACAGGGTACTCTGGTCCAATTCAAATGGCATTCAACTGAGCACCAAAGCTACAATTGCCAGCAATCTTTTTGCCGACACTTATGAGGCAAGGGTAATTGACACAATGGGCTGTGAATTTACAATACAGGCCACAATTGACGGCCCCGCTGCTCCTTTAAATACTTCACTGGACATTACCCATGTAATGTGTTCTGGTGAAAATACCGGCAGTATCGACCTGGAAGTAAGTGGTGGTACTCCTCCATATACTTACAACTGGGACAATGGTTCCAACAATCAAGACTTGCAGAACTTAACAGCCGGAACCTATATTGTGGAAGTTACTGACGCCAATAACTGCTCAATACTTGATACCGCAATCATCAATGAACCTGCTGCGGCATTGGCGGGTCAATTGACAGTTGAAAATGTTAGCTGTAATGGCGGTAGTGATGGCAGCATCAATACTTCTATTAGCGGTGGCACAGGACCATACTCCTATCTGTGGTCTGATGCTAATACCAATGCAAACAACGAAAACCTTTCTGCCGGAACTTATGATGTTACGGTTACTGACGACAATGCCTGTGAAATTATATTGTCAGCCACAATTACAGAACCTGACGCACTGGTTTTAAGCAGTACCCAAACAGATGTTTCCTGTTATGATGGCGAAGACGGCAGTCTGGAAATACAAATTAGCGGTGGTATTGCACCATACACCATTCAGTGGGTCAATTCCAACCAGTTTATCATGACCCAAAAGTCAAGAATACTGAACAATCTTTCTGCCGACACTTATACCGCTACAGTCACAGATTCAAATAATTGCACAGAACAAATCAGCATAACAATTACTGAACCTCAAGCTCCTTTGAATGCTACGTTTACTGTGGATTCCGTGAATTGCTTTGCAGGAAATGACGGAGCAATAACTACAAGTGTCTCCGGTGGAACAGCTCCATATACATACAACTGGTCTAACGGTGCTGCTACTGCAAACATCAGCAATCTCGGCAGTGGAAATTATGCACTTACCATTACCGACAACAACAATTGCGAATGGATTGACAGTGTATTTGTGCCACAGCCTGAAGATTCACTTTCACTGGAATACAGCTCTAAAAATGTATCCTGCTTTGGTGGGAATGATGGATTTATCGATATCAGTGTAAATGGTGGCACTCCTCCATATACCTACAACTGGACATGGACAGGCGGCAGCAGCAGTCAGGAAGACCTGAACAATCTGGTAGCTAGAACCTATACCTTGCTGCTTACTGATGACAATGGCTGTACACTAAATGAGGTGATCGATATTACCGAACCTGCTACACCTCTGGATATCACCTATGGAACAGTTGATGTGAATTGCCATGGAGGTGATGATGGCATTATATCGGTAAATGTATCAGGCGGAACAAGTCCTTATACCTATTACTGGTCTAATTCCTCTTCAATTGTACTTTCTGCAACAGGGCCAAACCTACAAGGAATGAAAGCAGACACTTTCAGGGTAATTGTTACCGATACGCTTGGATGCATAGATTCTGCCGATATTGCCATTACAGAACCTGCCCAGGCATTAAGCGCAACTGCCTCAACTAAAAATGTACTTTGCAAAGGCAGCAATGAAGGTGAAATCTCATTGAGTGTAAGTGGTGGAACTACGCCTTATTCCTACAATTGGTCAAACGGAGAAAACACCGCGACTATTGACAGTTTAACAAGTGGACAGTATTCCGTAACTATTACCGATGCAAACAATTGCACCCTGACAGATTCTTACAATATCACAGAGCCCAATATGCTCCGTGCCGAAACCACAGTTAAAGATGTGGCCTGCAAAGGAGATGCTTCAGGTGAGTTGAAAGTGTATGTCACAGGTGGAACAGAACCATACAGCTACAACTGGTCAAACGGGGAAACTACCTTTGATCTATTCGACCTCTCAACTGGTTCATATACCGTGACCGTGACCGATTCCAATGGCTGTGAAGTTATTTCCGGTGGCTTTGTCGATGAACCACTGAACACGTTGACAATGTCAACAAGCAGTGTGGATGCCACGTGCTTTGGCAAAAAGGACGGCAGGATCGGGGCGAAAATATTTGGAGGCACACCACCCTATAAATACTACTGGAGCGATACGCTCAGGTTGACAAGCAATCAAAGTGAAAGCTTTGACAGTGTAGGTGCAGGACAATATTTATTCCGTGTAGTTGACGACAATGGCTGTGAAGTGACTTCAGTGGAAACCATTGATCAGCCGGATCCGGTTGAACTAGAGCTTTTCAGTACAGACCTGAATTGCTACAGTGGCTCAGACGGTTCGGCAACAGCTATTGCCAGTGGAGGCACCGCTCCATACCAATATGTCTGGTCAACAGGAGATTCCACTTCCGTGATCACCGGCCTTTCATTCGGAGAATATACTGTTACCGCAATTGATACAATGGAATGTACGGCAACTGCAAGCACAAGCACTTATGCACCTGAAAAATTAGAAGTAAGCATCAAAAAAGTAGATAATTTAAGCTGTTTCAACCAAAATGACGGATCTATTGAAGTTGAAGTTAATGGTGGTTCAGGTGAAATAAGTTACAGGTGGTCAACCGGTGCTACAACAAGGTATATCAATAATTTACCTCCCGGGGATTACTCCGTGACTGTTACAGATCAAAACAATTGCAGTGATACCGCAAGTGCCAGTATTTCTGAAACGGATGTTGAATGTCTGAGGATACCCAATTCATTTACTCCAAACGGGGATGGCAAAAACGACACCTGGGTTTTGGGCAATATCGACATGTTCCCAAATGTAAAAATTAAAATTTTCAACAAATGGGGAAATCTCCTTTATGAATCAAATGGTTATGCAACACCATGGGATGGAACCGTAAATGGCGAAGAACTGCCTGCTGACACCTATTACTATATTATAGATTTGAATAACGGAACCCCGGAGTTTTCCGGGCCTTTAACCATTGTGAGATAAGATTGGATCTGTGTCAATATTTAAATTAACAAGCGTATTATTTTTCCTGTGTTTGTCTTCCGGACTTTTTGCCCAGGGAGCATGTCCAGCAGTAGATATCACCAACACACCAAGTGTTTCCTGTTATGGTTCCTCTGATGGCTCGGCTACGGCAAATGTATCCGGAGGAAGTGGCAATTTCAGCTATTCCTGGTCAACAGGAGCCAATACACCCAGTATCAATTTTTTACCGGCAGGAATCTATTATGTAGATGTACTTGACCTCAACACAGGATGTAAGGTTTTTGACCTGGCCGTAATTGATGAACCCGATCAATTGACTTCCAATTTATCTATAACAGATGTTTTGTGCTATGGAGAAAATACAGGAGCTATTGATTTAACTGTCAATGGTGGAACCCAACCTTATAATTATTCCTGGGACAATGGCTCAAACAGTGAAGATTTGAATGGCATAAGTGCCGGATCCTATTCTGTTACTGTTACGGATGCCAATGGTTGTTCTGCCTCATTCGATGCAGTAGTAACGCAACCCAACACCCCATTGGGGGCAACAATCACTGGCACCGATCCTGCTTGCCGGGGCGATTTCAATGGCAGTGTGATTTTAGAGGTTTTTGGCGGAACCCCGGCTTATGATTTCAACTGGAATGGAGGCACCTATTTAACACAAAACCTGAACAATGTACCTGCCGGAACTTATACCGTAACTGTTCGGGACGACAACAATTGTGTTGTGAACAAAAGCGTAACACTTACAGACCCACCTGTCCTCTCCTCTAATTTCACAAAACAAGACATCACCTGCTACGGTGAAACCGATGGTAGTATCGACCTCACAGTTAACGGAGGCACGCCCCCCTACTCTTTCGATTGGGTCAATTCCACCTACGACCTGAGCTATTCCACTGAAGACATCAATAATTTGCCAGCCGATGATTATACTGTTGAAATCACGGACTCAAGAGGCTGCAAGGCTTTTAATACTATAACGATTACCGAACCTGCTGCGCCACTCTCTGCTACAATTAATAAACAAAATGTAAGCTGTTTTGGCGATAGCGATGGTTCTGCCACCATTACAGCTTCCGGGGGCACACCACCTTATTCCTATTTGTGGGCAAATCCTCCCTCAATAAATCCCGGAATTAGCAGTTTACAGGCCGGTATTTACCATTATACCGTTACCGATATAGAAAACTGCACGTATATTGACTCTGTTGAAATCACTGAACCCAGCGCACCATTGTCACTTGCTTTTGATACCGACAGTGTTTCCTGTGCACAGGGAAATGACGGAGCCATAGATTTAACTGTCAATGGAGGCACTGCGCCATACAGCTACAACTGGAACAGCGGAACATTTACTACTGAAGATATCTCCGGGCTATTTGCCGGAAATTACGATGTTTTGGTAACTGACGACAAAGGCTGCACTGAAACAGGAAGTGTTACAATCCACGAACCGGGCGTTTTTATTGTACAGGATTCCATAACGGATGTGGATTGTTTTGGCAATAATACCGGGGCAATTGATCTGAACGTAAGTGGCGGAACCTTGCCTTATTCTTACCAATGGAACAGTTCCTCTTTTTCACTGGGCCATACAAGCCGTGATATTGACGATTTATTTGCCGATACATACTACCTGGAGATTACCGATGCCAACAATTGTGTCTATGTTGATTCATTTGTTGTGGATGAACCTGACCTACTCAGTACTTCAGTGCAAATAACGAATGTAAATTGCCACGGTGGAAGTGATGGTGAAATTGATCTCACTGTAAATGGAGGTGTAATGCCCTACAGCTACCAATGGTCAAACAGCCTGGGAACCTTGCCCAATACAAGCCAGGACTTGCTCAATATACCAGCGGAGGAATATGAAGTTACCGTAACGGATTTCAACGGATGTACCATACAGCAAAGTGCAATAGTTACAGAGCCCCAATCACCATTGGTTTCTACAATCACAAAAACCAATGTTTCCTGCTATGGGGGAAATGATGGAACCGCAAGTTTGCAGGTAAGCGGTGGTACTGCTCCATATAGTATCAGTTGGTCAAATGGTTCATCTTCGCAAAACCTGAGCGGACTTGTCGCCAATATTTACACCGTGTTGATCGTGGATGCAAATGGCTGCCAGGCCAACAACCAGGTGATTATCAACCAACCATCGGCTCCGCTGGAAAGCAATTTCCAGGTAACAAATGTACCCTGCTATGGACAGGAAAACGGCTCGGTAATCACTACCATTACCGGTGGAACACCTCCCTATAGCTTTGCCTGGGTAAACTCTGATTATGTATTGAGCGAAAGCAGCAGAAACCTGATTGATTTCCCTGCCGATGTTTATATTCTCACCACTACTGACGACAAATCCTGCGAATTGATAGATACCGTAGAAATTACAGAACCGCCCGAACTGATAGTTGAAGCTACAATTACCAATATTCTATGCTATGGCGACAACAGCGGAGCAATCGACCTGGATGTAAGCGGTGGTGTTTCCCCGTATATATACAATTGGTCAAATGGAGCCTCAAGCGAGGATTTACAGAATATTCCTGCCGGATGGTACACTATAACTGTAACCGATGCCAATAATTGTGAGCGCATAGACAGTTTCAATGTAAGCCAACCCACAGAAGCACTGGGTTTTGACAAGGAAGTGACTGCTACAAAATGTTTTGGAGGAAGTGATGGCCGCATTATTTTCCTGCCACTTGGCGGCACAGCCCCTTATGATTTTACCTGGTCAAATACCGATACCACGGCAATAGTGAGCAATCTTACTTCGGGCTTTTATCAGGTTACTTTGACGGATGCCAACAATTGCACTCTAATAGATTCAGTATTTGTGCCGCAGCCCGACCGCATTCAAATCCATGACTCCATCAATCCGGTGCGCTGCTATGGTGAAAGCAGCGGGGATATTTTCCTGGATATTACCGGGGGGAAAGATCCTTATACTTTCCGATGGTCAAACAGCGAGTTTCAGTTGAATTATTTCAGAAAAGATTTACTCGATGCGCCCACTGATGAATATTTTGTTGAGTTGAGAGACAGCAATAATTGCCTTGCCAACGCAAGCTTTTTCCTTTACGAACCCGACACTTTGCTTCCAAATACCGACATCAAAAAAATCACCTGTACCGGAACAGCCGATGGCAGAATTGGACTGTATCCCGATGGGGGTAATCCGCCCTATACCTATTCCTGGAATACAGGCAGCAACGATTCAGTACTCAGCAATTTAGATGAAGCACTTTATGTCTATACCATTCGCGACAGAAGAGGCTGTGAAAATATCGACAGTATTTATCTGAGCAATCCCGATACCATCCGTTTCAATGCCGAAGTAGAACCTGTGAGTTGTATTGACCAAACAGATGGCAACATTACATTAAATCCTGAAAATGGGCATGGCGCTTATGAATTTGAATGGTCAAACGATGACTTTGGAAATCCATTGCAAAACCTGGCAGGAGGGGAATATACTGTTACCATCACCGATTATGTGGGTTGTTCGAGGGATTCTGTTATTGTGCTTCCGGTGATTGAAGAAGAATGCCTGGATATTCCCAATTCCTTCACACCGAACGGAGATGGAAGAAATGATGTTTGGATGATGGAAAATCTGCACCTTTATCCTAAAATAATTGTTCGAATATTTAATCGCTGGGGCAATTTGGTGTTTGAATCCAAGGGATATAGTCAAGCCTGGAATGGTGAGCGAAACGGACAGCCGTTGCCTTCAGACACCTACTATTATGTAATAGATTTAAATAATGATACCAAACCCAAATCGGGTTCGATAACCATTGTAAGATAAACCAGATGTGATGAAAAATTGTATTGTTCACTCCCTTATAATCCTACTGCTACTTGCAGCATTCGATACAAATGCGCAGCAGAGAACACTCTGGTCGCAGCATGTTTTTAATGATTTTGCCATAAACCCTGCCGTTGCCGGTGCCAAAGAGTACGTCCCGGTACATATCAGTGCAAGACGCCAATGGATGGGCATAAAAGACGCACCTGTTGCCCAGGTGCTATACAGTCATGGATATGTCGGATACAATATGGGGCTTGGTGGACTGATCATCAACGAATCAGCAGGCCCCACGCGCAGAATAGGCATTAATGTGGCCGGCACCTATCATTTACAACTTACAAAAAACAGAGGGCCGCGCGACAGGGGAAAAGTACTATCTTTTGGCCTTGCAGGCTCCCTGAGCCAAAGCAGGGTGGACAACTCAGTACTCACCACTTTCGAACCCGATGACCAGGCCATTTTAAGAGGTTATGATCATAGCCTGATCCCAGATGCTCATGCCGGACTTTATTTTCACGATGGCAATAAATACTATGCCGGATTATCGGTTTACAATCTGATTCAGTCAAAAACAGATTTGTCAAATGCATCGCTTGGGATAATCAATAACCTTGTGAGAACTTATTATTTAATGGGTGGTTATAACTTGGAAATCAACTCGGATTTCAACTACCAGCCTTCGGTAATTTTCAGAATGATTGAAGCTACTCCCTTTCAATTTGACATACAAAACCGCTTTCTCTACAAGAAAAAATACTGGGCTACAGTAGGCTACAGACACCTGGATGCGGTTGTTGTCGGTGCAGGTTTCCAGGTAAATGTATTTCGCTTTGGCTATACCTATGATGCCATTTTATCGGATATTCGCCAGTACAGCTCCGGATCCCATGAATTTTCCCTAACACTGATGTTCCTGAGCGATCATATCCAAAGTATAGGAAGACCCGGAGATCGTATTTACCGCAAAAAGGAATTCCGCCCTGCTATTATTGATTTTTGAGCAATCATACCCATTAACCAGAGCTCGGAAATTATTTATTGCTCAGAGCTCTTAAATAATTATCGAATTCAATCATTATATCAATCCCGTCAAATCCTTTACCCCCAAATAACGCTTGCTCAAAAAACCTTCTGCATATTGCACTTCTATCAATTGTCCGTATTCAGAAGCACGTGCTTTGATAAAATCCATGAACTGGGGAGTGGAAATAAAAGTTTGTTCTTTTTCGTCTGAGGATTTTCCGGTGTTGAATTGCGAACTGAATGCAGCTATAGCAGACAATTTAGTTTGCATCTGACTGGAAATATCCATTACAAGATCAGGTTTGTGATAAACGGATTGTATGTAGTTCAACACTAGCCGCGGGCGCCAGGCTTCTTGCTTTTGGCCGTTAATTTCTGTTGCGATCATTTTCAGGCCGGAATAAAAACAGGATTCTTCCACAAGCTTTGCCGCACGTCCATGGTCTGGATGTCTGTCGTAGGGTGCATTTGCCAGCACAATATCCGGACGGTATTTGCGCAGCATTTTAATCACTTCCAATTGATGTTGCTCGTCATTCTTAAAAAAACCATCTCTGAATCCCAGGTTTTCCCGGGCAGAAAGTCCCAATATCTTAGCTGAAGCTGCGGCCTCTTTTAATCGCAATTCCGCTGTACCCCTACTGCCCAACTCGCCCTGGGTAAAATCCACTACGGCTGCTTTCTTACCCATTGCAATATGTTTTGCAATCGTTCCTGAGCAACTCAATTCTACATCATCGGGATGGGCGGCAAAAGCCAGTATATCGACTTTCATTCAAATAATTTAAAGTAATTTCTCAATGGCCTTTTTTACCTTACCTGATTCTGGCTTGGTAATGCTGTAATAGTAATCTTGCACATTGCCTTCCTTATCCACCAAGTATTTGTGAAAATTCCATTTGGGTGTAGAATTCACTTTCCCATTCTGTTTTTTATTGGAAAGAAACTGGAAAAGCGGATGGGCCTCTTTGCCTTTCACATGTACTTTTTCCAAAACAGGAAAAGTAGTTTCATAATTGCGCTCGCAGAAATTCTGGATTTCCATACCTTCCAGCGGCTCCTGCCCCATAAAGTCATTTGATGGAAAAGCCAACACTTCAAAGCCCTGGTCTTTGAATTCGCGGTAAACTTCTTCCATGCCTTTGTACTGCGGTGTAAAACCACATTCCGATGCTGTATTTACGATCAATAAAACTTTGCCCTTGTAATCTGCAAGGTCAACATCATTGCCCGCAACATCTTTTACTTTAAAATCGTGAATGCTCTTTTCCATAATATTTTTATTCAGATAACATATGCCATGCTAAACTGTTCATGCCTTCACCTTAGATGCAGCATGTACTTTCTCTGCCACATAGCGTTCGGCATCCAGAGCGGCCATGCAACCAGTGCCCGCAGCAGTTACCGCCTGACGATAGATCTTGTCCATTAAATCCCCTGATGCAAAAACACCTTTTACATTGGTTCGGGTAGTGCCCTGCTCAACACGAACATAGCCCTGCTCATCCACATCAATATAATCCTTAAAAATATCGGAATTGGGCTTGTGGCCAATGGCTACAAAAAAGCCCTGAATCTTGAATTCTTTTTTCTCGTCTGTTTGATTGTTAAAAACCCGCACGCCTTCTACCACTTGATCTCCGAGGATTTCATCGGTTTCGGTATTCCAGAAAACCTCAATGTTTTTAGCATCAAAAACCCTTTCCTGCATAATTTTGGAAGCACGCATCTCGTCTTTTCTGACAAACATATATACCTTATTGCACAAATTGGAAAGGTAAAGTGCTTCTTCACAAGCTGTGTCTCCACCACCTACAATAGCCACATCCTGCCCTTTGTAGAAAAATCCATCACATACAGCACAGGCAGAAACGCCACTGCCGTTCAATCGCTTTTCAGAAGGAATGCCCAGCCACTTGGCCGATGCTCCTGTAGAAAGAATTACCGCATCCGCCTCTATTTCTTTTTTATCGTCAACTACAGCAATATGGCTATCTCCTGAAAAATCCACTTTGGTAACCATTCCAAAACGAATATCGGTACCCATACGCTCAGCTTGCTTTCTGAAATCTTCCATCATTGCCGGCCCCTGTACACCATCTGGATAACCGGGGTAATTTTCCACGTCTGTAGTGATCATCAATTGACCACCGGGCTCAATACCCTGGTACAGAACCGGTTCAAGATTCGCTCTCGAAGCATAAATAGCTGCTGTATAGCCCGCTGGGCCCGATCCGATAATCAATAGTTTTACTTTTTCTCTTTCTTCACTCATGATATTTGATTTCTTTTAAGACAATATTAATAAGAAGCTAAGGCACTTTGTTTAGTTTCAGCAATAATAAAGGTATAAAATTAAGCAATGCCTTATCAAATACTTCTATCAACATGGGTGGATTAGTTGGTTTGTTGACTGGTTGACTGGAAGATTAGAGAATTAATGGAATAGACACTCAATGGAATACAGCCACAATATACACCTTGATTGAAATTAAAAATAAAAAAGATGCTTTTTTATATGTTTAAGCTTAATTGAAAGATGGTACAATAAAACTCTATTCATTGGCAGCGCGACAATTACAGCAGCGGGGAACATCCAAAGTCATTGAGACCTATATGTCTATTGTCATTAGAATGGAATTTGGCAAAAATCCGCAACCCTCGCAGTGCTTCCGGCTTGCAAGGTCAGCAAAATGCAAGGCTGATTTTTTATGACAAGATAACATTCGGTAAAATAAACATGTTTACTACAGACACTAAATAGCACTCCAAATTAAAACTTTGGATAAATAAAAGGATTAGCACTTTCTTCTTTAGCAAAAAGTATCAATAAAAATATTATTAAAAAGGCGGCCAAAACAGGAGGTAACCACCATTTTTTGTACTCAAAAAGAAATCTTATAAATGCACTCATCATCAGCAATTTTATTTTTCATTCGAATTTAATAGCAATTCAGCAATTTTATTTGCTAAATAAGGCTGGTATTGAGGTTCTATATGTGAATCATTCATAAAATAAATAAATGTATTGTACTTAATATACATTAGTTATTTATCGTGAATTATTTTTATAGAAGCAAAAAAGGCAAGTGAATCTATTCCTTTTTCCGAATAATGGCATATATCAGCAAAAAAAGCTGAGCTGCTAAGCCTATTTTTTACAGAATAAAATTGCGTGTTAGCAGTCTCTTCTGCAATCTTTAAAGCTCTGTGATTACAAGAATCGATAAAATTACTCACATTATCCGGATAACCCCATACTTCTATTTCTCTTGATTTGTCATGATATCTATAGTCAAGCCTTTTATTAATAAAATCTTCATAGCTATAGTTATCTGGAACATAGTAATTGTAGTCTATAATTATATTTTTAGCCGGATATGGGTTTAGCTTAATGATTTTACTCAAGTTTTTATCAAAACTCTTTAATGACTTAAAATCACTCCCATATTTTTGCCAGTCTGGGCGGTCTTTGTAATTATCAGGAATAAAATCCTGGTCAAAAATTTTCTGTCGCAGTTTCTGAGCTAAGAAATCAAGCACAAATGGAATGACAGTGATATTGATCTCTTTATGCCGCATAATACTTGCCACTTCATTGTTCCATCGAATGTGTGTGTAATCAGATTCAAATACATCCGGTGGACAATTATTTAAACGCGCATCATTTATAGAATTATAATAGATCAGGTAATCAAATTTAAGATCATTGAGAAGTTGGAGAGTATTGAGATTATCAAGTGAGGTAAAACCAACTCCTGAACCATTAAAAACCTGCCAGTCTTTGGCATTCTCATTGAGCTTTTCTTCAAGAACTTTTTCAAAGCCTCCCCATTCATCAGTTAGAGCCGAAGATGATAAGATCAGGATTTTATTTTGTTGCCTATCAGATGTGGCGTATTCTTCACTGATTTTTAATGCCTGAGGATAGTATTGATATATTATTTTCCATGGTTGGAAAAACTCAGCCGGATATAATATAGAAAGCGAGAACCTTATGATAAACTCAATAAACAGGTAAGAGGTAAATATTACAAACAACTGCTTCATTCATACAATTTTGCTTCAGCACCAATAGCTAAAATTCAGTTCAATCCCTGACACAGGGGCAGCATTGTTTACCGCCCCTCTTTTTCTCATATTTCGGTTTTCCACAACCACAAAATATGAGCAACAAAAATACTGAAAAACATTTAGTAGGTCAGCCGGTCTTCAAACAGGTCATCGACCTGTTAACCCGCAACAAGTTTGACCTACTGGTCAGGCAGCACAAGTCCGACAGGTACTACAAGACCTTTGATTCCTGGACACAGCTTTTGACCAAGCTCTTCGGCATATTAGGGCATTGCGATTCAATGGGGGAAACATGCGATGGCATGTGGGCCCTGGCCGGGAAGCTCAACCACCTGGGGCTGGGATCGGCACCGGCAAAAAGCACGGCAGGAGACGGGTCCAGGGGGCGGGACAACGAGTTCTTCAAGGATGTCTATTTTCTGCTGCTCAAACATTTCGGGCCGTTTTTGCCGGTCAGCCGGATCGACAACGTATCCTTTTCCAAACAGGCAAGTACTTGAGTTTTGCTAAAGAAATGGGTTATACACTATAGACTTTTCGAAAATTATGAAAAACAAAGAATACAGTTGCCAACCTAAAGACAGCCACCCTAATGCTTATGCACATAAGCTATTTGCAGGTTCAATAGTGACATTTATAAAAAGCGAGAGATTGGCTAAACCAAACTAAGGCATTTGAAGTTTCAGGTTCATTTCATTGAATGTGGCTGCAAATAAGCATATATTTGGTGAATACAAAGCCGTTATAGCTGTTTAATCTGAGAAATTATAACAATGAAGAGAGCTTTATTTCTTAATCTTCCCAACAGGCAAAGAATTATGAGGCGCTATATGTGCTCATATAAATCACCTACTTTTTTATTTCAACCTATTGAATTGTTGAGTTTAGCCGCCATTTACAGAGGGTGGAATTGTGGTGACCCTGTTCTGATTGATGCTATTGCTGAGAATATAGAACAGCCGGAATTACACCAGAAAATTAAAACAATTGCGCCTGAGTTCATTATCAGTATTTGCGGGTTTGAATGTTTTGAAGAGGATATGGCGGCTATTGATGAAATAAAATCCGAATTTCCAGATACCCCCTTTATATTATTTGGTCATTACGCTACTGTATTTGCAGAAGAAACATTGGAAAATATAAATGTAGATTATGTAATACATGGAGAACCTGATATCGTTTTTTCAGAATTACTTAATGCCATGGAAGGGAAAATCGAATATGAAACTATAAAAGGCATATCATACAGAAAGCATGGCGTGCCTATTCATCAAAAGGGAGTGAGCCGGATACCCGACCCTAATGAATTGCCCATACCAGCCTTTGATTTGCTTAAAAACCAATTATATGGAGAACCTTTTTTTCCAAAGCCCTATGGTTTGATTCAGAGTGCAAGGGGTTGTCCATATCAATGTAATTATTGTATTAAATCATTTGGGAAAAAATTAACTGCCTTAAGTCCAGAAAACATGGTTGCTCAGGTCCAGGAATACATTGATCTATTTGATATTAAGTCATTTAGGTTTATTGACGATACCTTTACGGCTGTCCCAAAGCGAGTTATTGAATTTTGTAAGTTGTTGATTGAAAGAGGTATAAACCTTAAATGGTCTTGTCTTACCAGGCCAGATACTTTAGATAAGGAAATGCTGGAGTGGATGAAAAAATCTGGTTGCTCAAGATTATATATAGGAATGGAATCAGGTAGTCAAAGAATACTGGATTTTTATTCAAGGAATATTAAAGTAAATGAGGCTCTTGAAAACATCAAGTATTGCAAATCAATAGGCTTTGAGGTTATGGGCTTTTTTATTGTTGGTGCTCCCATTGAAACAAAAGAAGATGTAGATAAAAGTATTGATTTCGCTCTTAAAGCTGATTTTAACTTTATTACGATAGGAGAATTAATTGCTTATCCAGGTACTTTGCTTTATGAACGAATGAAAGATGATGTTGAATTTTCAATATTTCCATATGTCAATAAGTTTAAGGATGAAAGATTGAATGAAAATGCCTATAAATTCCAGAGATATTTTTTCAGAAAATTTTATTTTAATTATAAAACCATTATTAAAACGATCAACGATAATGTATTTGTAAACCACAAAGATTTGCTCAATAATACATATGCATTCTTAAATTATATTGGAAGTAGTACTCGTCAGCAAGTCAGAAAAGACTTTTTCTGACAATTAACAACATGTGTTTATTTAAAATATTTAATTTTTCAATTAGTGTCTAAAATTTATAAAATCTGTGTAAAGACGCTTGATAGGTATCACTCTCTTCTGCAATCATTAAAGCCCTGTGATTACAAGAATCGATAAAATTACTCACATTATTTGGATAACCCCATACTTCTATTTCTCTTGATTTGTCATGTTATCTATAGTCAAGCCTTCTACTTAATGAAATTTTCATAGCTATAGTTATCTGAAATATAATAATTGTAGTTTATAATTATATTTTTAGCAGGGTATGAATTCAGTTTGATGATTTTACTCAAATTATTGTCAAAGCACTTTAACCCGGAATATGCATTAGAAAATCCCTGCTTGCAGAAGGCAAGTATTTCAGCCTGAAATCAAATCAATAACTCAAAAATATTAAATCCCAATTGATTTATGTTTGCTGTTTTGTTTTTATAGATTAATTCCTCACTTTTAATTCATTTTATAGGGAGCTGCAAATTGCAGTACAAACTACCTATATGTATAAATTAGTATTCTAAACTTAATACAACTAATACATTGAACCGTTTAATTAAAGATAAACCCCGTTTAACTGCTCTTTGTGTTTCATTATTAAGTTTAGGCTTTCTTCTCTTTATTGCGCCATTTATCATTATCAGTTTTTTCAACTACCCCGGAGCTGAAGACTATGCAGAAGTGGTTTTGGCACAGGAATTTGGTTTCTTTGGTTATATCAGGGAATTATACCTCACCTGGGATGGACGTTTTTTTACAGCAATATTATTTGGTCTTCATCCATTGGTCTTCCATTCATTTTTCTTGTACAAATTATTTCCAATCATTCTTTTTGTACTCCTTTTTATAAGCATTGTTTTTTTTATCCATTCAACAGGTGTTTTCAATAAACAGAAACATACTGTTTTCAGTATTAGTATTATACTATTTATTTTATGTATTTATAATACCCCTTCCACAGTTTCAGCCTTTTATTATTATATAATGAGCGGTATCTACACCCCTCCTGTAATTGGCAGTTTACTTTTATTTGCGACAATAATACACATCAATAAAACAAGACACTCATTAAAGAAATTATCCCTTATTATATTCAGCATTTTTCTTGTTTACTCTATTATTGGAAGTCTTGAAATATTTATTGGCATAATTCTTTTTTCACTTCTATTATTATTTGTTTATCAAATAAAACTAAACAAACCGGAAAAAAAAGAAACTGCCATTTTACTGGCATCAGCATTTTCAGCTGCCTATTTACACATATCAGCTCCGGGAATAAGGGTTTATTTCAACCAAAACCCAATGCCCATAAACACCGAACGCTTTTTTAGTGCGGTAAAAAACTGCATTGTGGTATCCAATGGAGCGTTTCTGGATTTTATTTCCGGAAACTATCTGCTGGTGCTTGCTTCTATTTATTTCATTCTTTTATTGCCTAAATCAGAAAATGATAATACGCCATTTAAAAAGTTGAAACTTTCACATGTTGTTATTGCTATTATATTTATAATAATTACATTACATGTTTTGGCATTTCCTTATTTTTGGTCGCTTGGAGATGACGCAGGTCAATTCTATCCCAAAAGACTTTTTAGCAGCATTTATGTTGTCTTTCTGTTTTCATGGTTTACAATGCTTTATATTGCTTTCAGCTATATTCGCCCAAAAATCAAAGGGAAATTTAACCATTACCATTTTGCGAAGCTAAAACCATTGATCTCAGTATTTATAATAATATGCATACCCTATAGTCCCGCATGGAAAACTGCTGTAGATGATCTGCTGAGTGGTAGGGCATACGGCTACCACCTCGAAATGCAGGACAGGATCAGTAAATTCAAATCTGCTGATTCGAACACCCGCGTTTGGATTGATCCACTTGAGCACAAACCAAAAACCATATACAGTTTTGTGGATTTAGCACCTTACAGGGGTTCAGGCTGGAACGATGCTTATGAGGAATATTTTGAAGTGCAGGAGATCATCTTTAATAAAAATTTAGATGAGCAATAAACAATACAATATTGGGCTGGTCGCCATTTTACTCTTTGTGCTGGCATTGACAATTTTCCGGGCAAGCCACACATTTGACATGTCTGAATACAGCAAAAGCGACTATATCGCCCCCGGTTTCAGGATGATGCCAATAACTGAAATAAGTGGTAGTTCCGCATTTCTCAAAAAGGAAGAATTCAATCAATTTTTCTCAAACGGGGATGAAATTTATGATATACTGTTGTATCAGTTGCATACAGCCAATCGCACAACAGACAACTACTGGAAGAAGCTTCAAAATAATTTTGAAACATATGAAAGAGACAGCGCAATGCTTTTCCTTGTGCAGGAATTATTTGATTTATCAGACTCTACTTTTTTGACCCATAATTCAGGCAAGAAACATTCAAAAATCTATTTTCTGCCTAAAACAAATAATCAAAACATTGATCTTAAAACTGATACACTGCACAGCTATAAGTTTGATCTAACACAGAGGAATGAATTTCCATTGCCGGAAATCACTGCCATAAAAAACATTGATGGATTTTTGATTGAGTATTACAATTCAAAAACCATATCGGATAGTATGAATTAATTTTCCAGGCTATCCCTATACATGTTTTTAAAAATAAGCCTGGACAGCATAGCATAGCCCCGCGGCTTAAAATGCGCATCATTCATCCAGTATATTTCTTCAGGTTTGTTGATGCGATCAATGATATCGGATCTGCTATCGTAAAAATTTAACCCCTCTATTCTGGACATTTTTGAACTAAGGGAATCGTATATATGATATGGATTTTCGAATTCGGCAAAAAAGGGATGTAAGACTACTTTCACATTCAAATCATTCTCTTTTGTAAAGGGAACAATTTCATCTTTAAACAATACTGATATAAGTTCAACTGCCTCTAAATTCAACCGATCATTTTTTTCATAAGTCATCAAATTATAGTTTAAATCAAATAAATTATGCGCAAATAACCTGAACACATAGCTCACGGCATAAAAGGGCTCCCAAAAAGGGGCTTTGCGGTATTGCAATCCATTATCGACAAACCTTTCCATACCTCCCCTGATTACCACATCATTCACATCTGAAGTATTGATCAGAAAAAGAACCTCGTGAAATGATATTTTTTGATGTAGCTTTTTAAGCATCGTAAAATCAAAAAAAGGGTCATTACCGGCTGTTCCGGCATTAAAAACCGCATAATTGCTGTCATGTCCATTAATTAACTGATTTAGCAAATAGGGATAAGTACTGTCAGCAGGCGCGCCAATTCCCTCGGTAAAGGAATCACCCAGGGCAAGAATGATTTTTTTATCTGCTGATGGCACCTTTCCCCGGAAGCCATATTCATTCATTTTTTCAGGAGGATAATCAAACTCGGGGGAATCGTAATTTCTCATTTCAAAAGGTTCAAATTGAAATGTGGTATTGTTATCTTTTCCAAAAAGATTATTCGGCACCTTGAATTGGCTGATATACCCTGCACCATTTTGCTCTGTATAAGTTTGTGGATACTGTAAAACAAATCGCAAAAAACACTCAGCAATAAAAAGCGAAACAATAAAGATCAATGCTGAAAATGAAAATCTACGTGATAAATTAAATTTTTGGTACAGTACATATACCAAAACAGCGGGTAGAAAGTAAAAAACAACTGCTGTTGAAAAGTTGGATTCCCGAAAATAAAAAAGCTGAAAGAGTTTAAATACAACAAATAACAATACCAAAAACTTAATTATCTTATACCTCAAAATGCAGTGTTTTTATTTCTATAATCAGAGTGTTCATTCCATCAAAAATACCATAGTTTTGTATAGTACCGAAATATTAATGATATGCTGACGAAATTCTTCAGGAAAAAGAAAGAAACGGTAAAGAGAGATCCTGACAAAACAGACTTTTGTTATTATCCCTTTTTCCAGGTATTGCTTTCAGCCGATGGTAAATACATGCCCTGTAGTCACCACACAGGATTTATCACGCACAATGGAAAAGAGATCAATGCGAAGGATTTCAATATCAAAGAGGCCTGGAATTCGGATTACATGCAGGAACTGCGTCACAATTTCAAGAACAACATCCGTCACAAAGGTTGCGTGCAGTGCTGGAAAGAACAGGCTATGGGTTTAAAACCCATGCGCTACGATTCCTATGGTTATGATATTCCCGAATCGCAGGTTGAAAAACCAGTTTCACCCATGCGGGTAGAGATCAATGCCAGCAATGTATGTAATTTAAAATGCAGAATTTGCTGGTCGCACGCATCATCACGATGGGTAAAAGAAGCCAAAGATGTGTATGGAGTGGATGGAGAAATTCATTTTAATATGACTCCTGAAAATCAAAAAATTATACGTGATTGGGTGCCCAATTTCACACAAATAGGTTTCTTTGGCGGAGAGCCCCTGATGAGTGAAGAGAATATTGAACTGATGCGCTACTGTGTGGAAACAGGACATGCTGGGCATATATCGCTATTGATCAACACCAATACCACTTATTACAATGAAGAATTGATCAGGCTTTTCAAGCAATTCAAAAATGTGTATCTCAATTTCAGCATTGACGATATAGGCAAGCGCTTTGAATACCAGCGCAGCGGTGGCAGATGGGAGCAGGTGGTTGAAAATCTGCACAAGTTTATCAAGCACGGGGGATACAGTGGCGATGATCAAATCCAGTGTAAAATCTGCTGCTCGGTAAATACCATGAACATCTACTATTTCCCTGAATATTTTGAGTTTTTCAACAAGCATTTCCCGGGATTGCCGGTTTTCTGGAATTTAGTCTATATGCCCTGGGAACTTTCCATATCACTTATACCGCATGATATCAAAGAACTTATAACAGACAGGTTGAAAAAGTATGTCAGCACTTCGTATGAAATGGATGAGCTGCGCACCAAGACCATCGACAGCCTGATCGCTTTTCTAAATGCTCATGACGAAAGGGATTTTACTGAGTTTTTCAGGCACATAGCCCGGCATGATAAATACAGGAATGAAAATTTCAAAGAAGTATTCCCTGAATTTTATGAAGTGATCAAAAAATACAAGCCAAAAGAATTGCAGTTTTAACCCTGTCTTATTTTTTTCAAAATTCGCCTGCCAATCTGTGTAACACGAATATCGTGATATATCAGCCAGGCAAACAATCCCATTGCTCCAAGACCTATGATATCAGAATAATTTTTGCTTCTGAGTATCACAAATATCAAACCTAATTTTATGCCATGGGAAATGATCCAATAAATAACAATCCAAAACAATTGAACTTTGGGAGAGGTGTGGATATACAATAAAAAATTAAGCACATATCTCATGTAATGTTGTTATAATTGTACCAAAAATTAATCATCAATTAGCTTCGGGTTTCAATAATTTGGCTCAAGTTAACAAATTTATAATATGCCCTACCGGAAAAAAATAATGTTTGTATGCTTCACTGTATTTACATTTATTGCTGTTTGTATATTGAGCTCTTGCACAAAAACGCAACCTGCACCGCTCATCAATGAGTTCGTATCATCCAACACCACTGATTCAAAACTTTTATACCAGGACTGGATAGAAATTTACAATCCAGGAAATGAGGCTGTCAACTTATCGGGGTATGGCTTGTCTGATGATCTGGAAAAACCATTTAAATGGACTTTCCCTGACACCACAATTGAACCGAGTGCTTATTTACTGATCATTGCATCAGGAAAAAACAAAAGCACCCCAGGTAAAAAACTGCATTGCAACTGGAAAATAAATGCATCAGGAGAAATTTTGTTATTGACCGATAAGCAAGGAAAAAGCATTGACCGAATTGAGCCGGTAAGATTATTGCCCGACATTTCTTATGGTAGAGTTGAAAGTGCTGATTCCAGCTATAAATACTTCAAACAACCTACACCGGGAAGTGAAAATACTTCCTCAGCATATAATGAAATCCTGGAGCAAGTTAAATTCTCTCATAAAGGCGGGTTTTACAGTGATTCCTTTTATTTATCCCTGAAGCATTCAGATACTGATGCTACAATATATTATACCCTTGATGGCTCAGAACCCTCGCCTTCTAATACCGAGGGCAGAACATTTCATTATAAAACCTCATACCTGAATAAAAAGAGTGAAAATAACACCCTGACAGGAACCTACAAAACCTATAAGTACGATCAACCCATTTTAATTAAGAACAACTCAAATTCTGATCCCACAACATTTGACAAAGTGAGTAGTAGTCCTCCTGAATTATTGATCGAACTTTTAAATCTTCTCGGCCTTTTCAAAAATGCAAAATTCAACAAACCCAACCTTGAGCTTTTCAAAGGCACTATTGTAAGAGCTATTGCCGTTAAGGATAGTTCTATTCCGTGCCCAATATCTAGCAACAGCTATTTTGTTAGTCCTGATGCAAGACAAAGATTGCTACCAATAGTTGCTCTGGGTATCCAGGAAGATCAACTGATCGGATATGAAGATGGGATATACACACCGGGAATTGATTTTGACCAGTGGCTGACCGAAAATCCGGATAACGAATTTCTTTCCTTTAATGATGCAAATTATCACAGAAGAGGCAAAAAAGCAGAATACAGGGCAAACATTGAATATTTTGACTCCAATAGCGATACAGGCAATATCAATCAAATTATAGGTTTGAGAATTCAGGGCGGAAATTCCAGAATGTATCCTTTAAAATCATTTCGCATCTATGCCAAAAATGCCTATGGCAAAAGCAGGCTCAAGCACGGTTTTTTTGATGGTAATGAAATCAAGAGCTACAAAAGATTAATACTCAGAAATGGAGGGGATGACCAATTCAGCACCTACCTGAGAGACCCCATTGTACACCTTATTTCAAAACCATTAAATTTTGATATACAGGGTTTTCAACCAGCCATATTGTTTATCAATGCTGAGTATTTTGGCGTATATAATATCAGGGAGCGACAAGACAAACATTATATAGCACAACATCACAATGCAAACACTGAGGATATCATTTTAGTGAAAGAACCTATTGACTTAGATAATATCACTGACAGCAGTACAATTGAATTTATAAACCTAAAAGATTATGTAATTGATAAGGACTTGAGCATAGCATCACATTATGAATATGCCAGTGAAAGGATTGACATTCAAAACCTGATTGACTATAGCATTGCCAATATATTTGTAGGAAATGGCGACTGGCCGGAAAGAAACAGCAGGGCCTGGAGAGTAAAACCCGAAGCTGTTTTAAAAAAAGCTGCTGGTACTCTTGATGGAAAATGGAGGTGGATAATGTTTGATGTAGATGAAGGGCTGGGGATGCATATGCAATATTATACTGATAGCTTTGACTATGCAGTGAATTACAATATTCTATCAACGGGAGCAGAATGGAATACTATAAGTTTCTATCCATTTTTAAACAATGATGATTTCAAACTGAAATTCATCAACAGATTTTGTGACCTGCTCAATACTGCTTTTGATCCTGAAAGAACACTGGGCATTATTGATTCTGTAGAACAAATGATGGAAGCTCCTATGCAGGAACATTATAGGAAATGGTCATTCCCGGACTTATCCATATCTAAATGGAAATCTGAAATCAAAAAAGTCAAAAATTATGTAGTACAAAGACCCGCAATACAAAGAAATCATTTAAAGGAATATTTTCAACTACAGGATGATGTTTTGATCCATTTAAATGTATCGGATACATCACATGGGTACATAAAAATAAATTCGATCAAAATAGATGCAACTACTGCCGGAATCAAAAAACCGGTATATCCATGGTCAGGAAAATATTTCAGGGATGTTCCCGTAACTATATCAGCTGTGGCCAAAGCAGGATTCAAGTTTTCGCATTGGGAAGGCATATCTGAAAACGAGGCTTCAGCTACACTCACATTTAAAAGCAATACAGCAGATATCAAGGCGATATTTGTTCCTGCAGGAAAAGAATAGTCTTTTAAATCGAATTCGATAATTATTTAAGAGCTCAGTTGTTTATGTTTTCGCATCTTCCGTACGGGAAATTCTTGAAATGGTAAATATATTCAACACATTCTTTATAAAATTCTTGTAAAGAATTTGTTCTAACCTGGATTCGTGTTTATTGAACAGCAAATTCTTAAGCGTACGGAACAATCTTATGGGTCTAAAGAGATAATTAGAAGAATAAAACGATATCAGCAAAAGGAATACATAAAACTTTATCCAGGCTGCACTTATATTGTTTGAATACACTTTACTTGGCCATAAATCATAAGAGTCTATGATCTCTTCAATACATTTGTCATCATAGATATTAAGTTTGCCTTCTTCTGTAAGCCTATCAAATAGTTCACTACCGGGATAGGGTGTGAATACAGCAATAGCTACATCATTGGCACCATACCAACTACATTTCAACAAAAACCATAGTGTTTCAAATATATTTTTGTGCTGGTCATCTGGAAAACCTATGATCATATTCAGGTGTATGTTCATGCCCGCTTTGCAGGAATACCTGATGGAGTCCAGCATATTTTGGATCTTGACTTTCTTTTTGACTGCTTTCAATACTGTTTCTGAACCAGATTCCGGTGCATAGGTAATATTCTTACAACCCGATTTGTAGAGATGAGTAGCTACTTCATAGTCGATTGCTTCAGAGCGCGTTCCTGAAGGCAACTGATAGGTGATATTCAAGCCGCGCTTCATAATCTCCTGACACATTTCAATAATCCAGTCCTTGTATATAATGGCTGTTAAGTCAAAGAGATCGAAATTTACCGCACCATAAGTATTATACAAGTATTCCAGTTCATCCACAAAATCTGCTGGTGGGCGAACCTGGTATTTTCTGCCCCACATCTGCGGACTGGAACAAAATGTACAGGCATAGGGACAGCCTCTTGATGCCATCACCGGAAGGGTATCCCCCCGAAAAACACCGTGCGACATCCTGTTTTCAAAGTATTTTTTTACAGGAAAAAGCTCCCATGCAGGCCAAACTATTTCAGCAATATCATTTTTCCTTTTTCTTTTGATATTACAGATAATTTCTTCTTCATTGCGATATGCAATGCCGTCAACTTTAGTGATATTCCGCTTTTTCCTGTCAACTTCCAGCAATTCCAAAATCGTCTCCTCCCCTTCTCCAAATACAATATAATCAAGTCCTTTGGCTTGCTTCATACAATATTCAGGAGCAGCATTCACATGTTCACCTCCGGCTATGAGTGTTTGCCCTGGAAAAGACTTCTTCACCTCTGCAATAAGTTCACGCCCATACATCCAGTTGTTGGTAAACATAAATGAAAAACAAATGACATCAACATCCTTGTCAATTCTACTGACTATCTCATACTTATTGAGGCCAAAAACAAAAATTCCTTCCCTGAACTTTTCAATATTATTTACCCCTTCTGCAGTTGCATCAATCACCTGGACATCTATTCCTGCTTTTTTTAAAGCACCTGCAATATAAGCCAAACCCAAAGGTGGTGTGGGCATCAGCGCAAAGGATGCACCTTTGTGAAGTATTGGTGGCTTTATAAGGCAAATTTTCATGCTTGGTATTCTATTTATTCTTTTGCTTCCGTTTTATATTTTTCCAACTTCGGTAAAATTAACTGATACACCTCTTTTGCAATAATTTTTTGATAACTGCTGTTCATTAAATGACAATCATCTTTAAAAATAACTTCTTCACTTAAGTGGGAAAAAGCCGCTGTTAGATCATAAAGGTAACCATATTTATCAGCAATGTCCATTGCTGCTGGATAAAATGACTGATAATCTTTTAAATGTTTGTTCATTATATTTTCAGGTATTTCACCACTGCTATTTTCACTGCCAAAACCATACACGGGTTGCAGAAGTCCAATATAAAAATACTTATGCTGAATTGATAATGCCTGCATATTTTTCATATTGTCTTCCCAAAAAACAATAGGATCAACTTGCTCAAATGCTTTAACATTAAACTCAGAAGGAAACAACAAATTTCTTAGTAAATAAATGGTATTGGGCAAGAATATAGGAGCCTGGGATTCTACATTTGAAGTATAAAACAAATGTTCGTACTCTGTTGTATAGCCTGCATTTGTCGGCTCATTCGCACCTGAGTAGGAAAGATGTATATCAGGCTCAATCTTGTGCCTGTCCCTGATGATCTTAAGGAGTTCCTGTCCGCTATTGTATCCTGCTACTGCTCCAACATAAATTTTGCTGCAATATTGGTTTTCATCCAATAACTCATGTAAATATTTAGGCCAGTTATCCCTGTCAAATGTCATATCTGTAGCAGAGCCACCACTTATATATATAACCAAGGGCCTATCACAACTATTTTCTTTTCCATTTAGCAAAACGGCATTATGATAAAGCTCAAACCCCAAGGCTTTGACATTATCGTATGACATTGACCATCCAAGCAATGGATCAAACTGGTCAAATGCAAAATAGTCTATAAATACCTGGGGGGAACTCTCAATATTAACTAAGAATTTTTTTTGATCATCGACCGACCACAAGTAAATAAAGCTGCCGGTTTCCAGTAATAACAATAATATACCGGATACAGCAAGCGCGAAAAATGTATTTTTCATTATTACTGAAATTAAAAACTAAATTTGAAAATAAAACAAATGTTTTTCGCAGGACTTGAATTTTGTTGATGTTTCAATAGAATGCTAAACCCCAAAAAGTTGGATACATACAATAATAGTAAAAATACACTTTCACATATTTTTTTGTTTGGAGCAGTTTACTTCATATTCACTACTTCATATTCCATATATTTCTATCAGGAAAAATTCATGATAGATGCCACTTCATTTATTTTCAAAATAAGCAATGATCAATGGTTTCCCTCTCCCCAGCAAAGAGAGGTTGTTTATTTACAACAAATTTTACCTGTTCTATTCAGTAATCTTGGCCTAAGCCTTAAACTGGTCATGATCTCCTATATAGTTAATATTTACCTGTTGTACTTTCTAATTTTTTCAGTTATTGTATTTTTCTTAAAAGATGTCTATTCTGCTTTGTTATTTATGATTATTCAAATCTGCGCCAACCCGGTAAGTTATTTTATTATCGCAGCAGAACTAATACCTGGGTGTGCTGTAATGATTCTCTTGCTCAGTACATTAATGCGGATAGATAAATTCAAGCATAAAAATATTTTATACATATCGACATTTGTCTTGCTGTTTTTTACTATCAGATCCCATCCCCTTGTAACCATTTGTTTGTTTTCTATTTTAGCTATTCTTTTTTCAGCACAAAAGCTTCAATTTTCAAAATATAAAAAATTATATACAGCACTGGCAGTATTTTTAGCAATACTTTTATTTAATAAATTTTACTACATAAATAATTACGATAAAAGTTACATGTCAGTATCAATTTATTCTATTTTAGACAAAATAATATACCCCATAAACAACATACATTTTTTGGCATGGACTGCAATAAGTGGCTTAATTATATTCTATATTTCTAAAACGAGAATATTCACAGATTATAAACTTACGGGCATTTTATTTGCGATAATCATTAGCCTGTGCTTTAGCCCTTTATTGAAAGTGTTATTCGAGTATGCACAACTCGATATCAACGTACTTTCTGAAAATAGCAAATTCATTGTCTATCTTTTTTACGGGAAAATGCTATTTACCTTTTGC
The DNA here is from genome assembly GCA_040877935.1 of Chitinophagales bacterium. Classification (NCBI taxonomy): domain Bacteria; kingdom Pseudomonadati; phylum Bacteroidota; class Chitinophagia; order Chitinophagales; species Chitinophagales bacterium. The sequence goes on along the minus strand of JBBDNB010000043.1, from coordinate 220,667 downwards.
TCCTTTTATTCTCTTTTCTTTTTTTTGGCAAAAAGACAATATAAAATACTCGCACTCTATACAGGTATTTTTTTCATTTATGCCATTTTAATGAGTACAGTTATAAATTTCAGCTCAATAAGTTTAGATGATTTTTTCCCGAAATTAAATGATAATTATTTAACCTTGACACAGGATACATGGGGTATTCCACTTCGCATCATTGTTTTTTCAACCTTTTTCCTGTTGATTTTCCCTCATTTTAACTACTTAAAATACAGAGCTTACTTTTATGCTTTTACTGTGGCCTATACAACTTATACTTTTATAATCATTCATGAAGTTAAAGCTGTAAGCACATCATATATCAAGCAAACTACAGAGATCATAGATTATTGTATTCAAAATGACATCAGCAAAGCTATTATTGATGTTGACAATCTTGACTCTAATATCCCCTTGATGGATCATGTATATCACGATGTATTGATTTTTTCCAATTTAAATCATGATAGTAGTATCCATGTGATCTACAATAATGAAGAAACTACAGACAGGTATGAATATATTAAAGCTGATCAATTATTACTGGAAGAGTACAACGAACCTGTTAAGCACAGTGAGCTCAATAAAACCTACTACAATTTACAAAAAGATCGTTATCACAAAATTGACTTCGAAACCATTTCAGAATAAAAATCCAATGTTTTTATGGCATAGCCTGCAAATGTCCTGTAAAAAACCATGCATTATCCAAATTAGAAATTAAATTTGAAAAGCGTAGTGTAATATCAGATATTGAAGTAATTTCAAGTCGTAGCACCTGCCTGATGACAACAAGAATTTCACAAAGGTATATTGCAGGATAAGTATATTCATTATTGTAAATTCAACACAAATTGCAAAACTGGCATAATCAAAAAGGGCTTTATCAAATTTTTCTACTGGGAACAGTTTATTTCATCATAACTACAGCATATTCTATCTGCTATTTCCAGGAAAAATTCATGATTGATGCTAGTTCCTTTATTTTTAATATAACAAACAATGAATGGTTTCCGGCTTCACAGCAAAGAGAGGTAATGTATTTGCAACAAATTTTTCCGGTTTTAATGGCTAAGGCCGGTGCAGGATTAAAGCAAGTGATGATCTCATATGTAATCAATGTGTACCTGCTATATTATTTGATTTTTATTGTGATTATTGCTTTGTTGAAAGACCCATTTTCTGCACTATTATACCTCTTTGTTCAAATAAGTGGAAGTCCATACAGTTATTTCTTAATTGCCGCAGAAATACTGCCGGGCTCAGCAATTATTATATTGCTTATAAGTACGTTGTATAACCTTGAATATACCAATAAAAGGTATGTAAACTACCTGTTTTCATTGATTATTCTCTTTTTTACCATCCGCTCTCACCCGCTTATTACGATATGCCTGATAGCTATACTGGCATTGATGTATGTGTCAAAAAAAGAACTGTTTGTAGCACACAAAAATTTCTTTATCACATTCTCAATAATTGGCACTGCATTTATATTGTACAAATTGTTTTTTATAAACCACTACGAATTAAATTATATAAAAACATCATTCTTAACTATTAAATTCTTATTGCATAATAATTGGATTTTACTGGTCATTTTTATGGCTATAGCTGCATTATTAGGCTATCTGTATTATAAATTTAAACCCATCGTATATATTACACCCTATTTTTTAATTGCTCTTGCAATAATTTTAGTCGCATATATTGGTGGAGCCTGGATTTTATCAGATAGTTCTTTCAACAAATTGATTGCTGAAGGCAAACATGAATTTATCAATCTTGTGGTTTATCTTTTTCATGGCAGATTGTTTTTTACGTTGTCAATATTTGTCACAGTAATCTATTTAACTGTAAACAAGCAGTTAAAAATTTTATTGGTTTATAGCACATCACTGTTCATCTATTCGATTTTGCTGTATTCGGTTATGGATTTCAAGGGCATGGAAATCAAGCCAGTCTACACATTACTAAGCAACAACTACAGTACCATTGCACACGATACCTGGGGTATGCCCTTGAGAATTATTGCTTTTTCTGGACTACTACTTATAATATTACCTGCTTATAAACTGAGCAAAGCAATTAAGTTCTTAACTCCTGTTGCACTCATTTCCATGATTCTTAATTTTATTATAATTGACAATATCAGAGCCATAAGTGATGCATATATTGAGCAAGCCAATACCATCATTGATTCCTGCAGGGCAAATGAAATTTCCAAAGCAATTATTTCCCGATCTCAATTAGATGAGGATATTCCGGTTCTAGACCATGTGTACCAGGATATATTGGTACTATCGAGTTTGAGATACGATTCCTCTATTCATGTGATTTATGCCCCGGATGACAGTATCAGGAAGTATATGAAAATACCTGAAGACTATCTGATATTGGAACAAAGTGCCGATACCACAGGTATTGACGAACTCAATACTAAATATTACAAAATTAAAGAAAGTGAATACATTTACCTGGATATTGAATAAAACACTGATGAAACACAACAATGATTGAACAATGACCCAACTCAAAACAAATTTATTACTGCTGCTAATGTCTGTGGTATTTTCTTATATCATTGCAGAACTGGCCTATTCATACCTTTATATCAATCACTTTGTTGGTAAAAAAACACTATGGTTTCACGAAGCCAGTGATCCGGGAAATAATATTGTTTTTAATCCGTATATCGGCTATAAAATTTCAAAAACACCTTCGCGTTTTGGTGCAGTTACTTCTGAAGGAAAGCTCGAATCAATGGGGATGATGCAGGGCAATAATTTTGGGTTTCCTGATGAAAGGGATTTTCCAATTAATCCAAAAGATACAGCCATTACAAGAATTGCCATACTTGGAGATTCTTTCACAGCTTCACAATTTACCAATAAAAGCTGGGTAGAAATCATAGAAGATAGCCTGAACATCGAGTCTGAAGACTCCATTTTACTTATGAATTTCTCACTGGATGGGGGTGGGTTGGGCAATTGGCACAGTATTGTAAAGAACATTATACTGAAAAACAATTTCAAACTTGACGGAATTGTTTTTGCAATAATGGGCGATAATCTTGATAGAAAATTTATGTGGGGAAATGATCACATACTTTCTGATGACAAATATGCTTTTGCAGTAGGGAGAAACCTAACATGGGATCCTGCTCTAAATCCCGTTTACGAAGATACGCTTAACCCTATTTTCCTTGAAAATTACCTGGTATTGCCCAATCATGAAGTAAACAAAATAGTGCAAGGCAACTGGATGCCTCAAAGAAAAATAAAAGCTTATTTATATGATGCTTTTAAACAAACGATCCGAAAGTTGATTTTCCAATTTAAATACCCTGAAATATTTCAAACAGCTCATGCAGAACAACCCGGTTTTTTCACTCCTGAACAAAGACAATTGATACATGACCTTTCCCGAGATTGCCAAAAGCTTGATATCCCTGTTTTAACCTTGTCATTCCTCACCAACCACCAAAATTCAAAAGGCTTTGCCAAAATATTAAACAGCCATTTCCTGGATGACAAAGCTTTTCAATCCTGCATGTTGAATACCAAGCAAAAGATAAATATTGAAGGTGATGCCCACTGGAATAATGATGGTGTTTCTTTATTTGCCAAAAGTATGTATGCTGATTTCAGAAAAGCGCTTACAGAGGCAAACATTATTGAATAGTACTCTGAGAATCAAGAATTGGAGCCAGTTTTTTGTATATACACCTGGCCATCATCTCATAACCTTTTGAATTGTGATGCCTATCTTCCGGCCAATAGTAGTTTTTGTAGTCATCTTCTCCTGCTTGAATATAAGTGGTGTACATTGGTAATAAATCAAAGAATTCAGCAGATTCATTTTTGTCCAAAAACTCAATAAAAGGTGAAAAATCAAAAGTATAATGCTGGATTTTCATCTCAACAGGGTCGGGCCTTAATACGATTACAAGTTTAAAATCTTTTTTGATACCCAGCTCAATGTATTTTTTAAAAAGTGAAATAAGCTGCTCGTTCAAATGATTCATATCTGCTTGGCTTAGATCACTATTTGTCAGGTTTTCATTGTACCCTGCAAATTCAAAGAAAATCCGGCTTACATAGTTAATTGCGTACAAAGGCTCCCACCACGGAGTATCTTCATATTGAAGGCCTTTATTAGTAAAACGCTCCATTCCACCTCTCATAATTACATCTGTATCTAAATCATTAGAGCCTATAATCTGCACAACAATATCTGGCTTATACGGAATCAGTTTATCTTTCAAATTCATAAAATCAAAAAAGGGATCGCTGCCACTAACCCCAGCATTCATGATGCTGATCGAATCTGGCTTTGCGCTCAACAGTTTCCGTAAAATTGCTGGGTAGCTGGCATCATAAGGAGCTCCAGCCCCTTCTACAAATGAATCACCTAATGTAATCAGTCTTATTTCATTAATTTGCTTTTCAATCTGCCACTCAATATCTGCAAAGCCCATTGAATTTACGGGTTTACAATAATGAAACTCCGATGTAATTGCACAATATTCATCTATTTCAGTAGAATGTGTATGATACTCTGATTCGCTATGAATGGTATTTGGGCTGATATATGCACCCTTGTATTTCTCAGAACTCATTTTATTTACTTCGGTCAAGTGCAGGAGTAATTCAATAAAAAATAAACTTATCAGCACTGCACTTAGCGCCAATATAAATTTCTCCACACGGAAGTAACTTAATTTTTTCCGGAACAAATACAGTAGGCCAATACAAAACACCCAAACATAAACATACAGCATCAAATGCGTATGCCATTTTATAAAACCCAGCCCCATCTTAAAATACCAATATATTTCCCAGGTTAAATAGGATATTAAAACAAGAATAACAGGGAGCCAATATGGAATTCTGAATACTAACTTTTTGTTCAGCAATGTCCTGAGAATACTCATTTACTTTTTTTGACTGTATTAATTGAACATTGGATTTAGCTCTTCAAAAATACATCTGGCCATCATCTCATAACCCCTTGAGTTGTGATGTCCATCATATTTCCAAAAATAACGATCAACATGGGTATCTGTAGTTTCCATATACTTCAGGTAAGCATCAAGAAGGTCAATGACTTTTACATTTTTATTTTGATTTAAATAAGCCAATATCTTCTCAAAATCAAAATTGTACTGTTTATTTATGATCTCATCCTTATCGGGCCGAAGGATGATTACGAGATCTATATCATGTTGATCACAAAAACCAAGATAATCCTCAAACAAAGTCAGAAGCTTTTTATTCAGTAGTGAAATTTCAGACTCAGTCAAATATTTTTGCCTCAACAATTCTGTATATCCCAGATTTTGGAAATAAAAACGACTCAAAAAGCTTACAGCATATATTGGCTCCCACCACGGAGGCTTATTAAATTTCAGTCCATCCTCAACAAAACGCTCTTCGCCACCTCTTATGATTATATCAGTAAGTAAATCCTGGGCACTCAAAGTTTGCAAAATCACATCAGGATGATAAACAATCAATTTGTCTTTCAAAGCTTCAAAATCAAAAAAAGGATCACTTCCACATACACCGGCATTCATAATGCTTATGGAGTCGTCAGATGTAAAATAAGCATTTCTTAATATTGCCACATAACTCGAATCAAATGGGGCACCATCACCTTCGGTAAATGAATCGCCAAGCGCCAAAATTCGCATTTCTCCCTTTTCTTTTGCCAATTTCCATTCTTCATCAGGATATCCCAATGTGTTGGTGGGGCGCCAATGCCTGTATTCCGGCTTCTCAATCCAGTGCTCATTGCTATTGGTTGGCCAGGTGTGATAATGCGACTCATTTTCCGGTTCATAAGGACTGAAATAATAACCCCCTGCCAATTCCAAATAAGTTTTGTTGTAACCACTTATCAATAGAAATACCTCGAACAAAAACAGTACAAATAAAACAGAAGTGAATCCAAGCATTATTTTTTTGAAAATTTCAGGAAAGCTCCTGGCAAAAATCAGATAAAGCAACACTGATACCAAAACCCATACATAAGCAAACAACATCAAATGGGTATGCCACTTTATAACTCTTAATCCTACCTGTGAATACCAATAATATTCCCATACCAAATAGGCAATTAGCGGAATTAGAATCAAAACCCAAACCGGAACCTTGACTTTTAACTGCTTTGTGAGTATATCTGAAAACTTATTCACTTTATTTATTTACTCGATAATCGAGATTTAAACCTGCCCGACTAAGCAGACGGGTGCTTCGAGGCTTGCCTCATAATCAAAAGTATTTTTCCAAATAAATGCCTCGAAGGCTTGCCCCGAAGTTATTTACTTAGAATAAGTTAACATTTCATTAAGCTCGGGAAAAACCTCTTCAAAGTTTTCATTTCTCAACTTATCCACTTCTATTATCCAGTGCCTGAACTCCTCTTGTTTCTCCCCCTCACCCGAATCCATAAAATTCAATATGGCATTCATATGATTGCGGATATTGGCATTGTTCTCAATGGTGCTGAGGTATTCCTCATCAAAAGCTTTGTACTTGGTTCTAACTTTATCCTTTAGGGCAGGCGTTAGATTGGTAATATTGTAATAATCCGGATCGAACAACAAATACAAATTCATTCTTTCAGGTGCTACAAAATTATTTTCAACCATGTATTTGTAAAAATCAGGCACACTTAATACATTCAACATGCTCACAGTTACATTCACCCCAAAAAGCACATTAGGGCATTTCTCCTGTATGGTCCTGATGTTATCCTCAATTTTTTTCCAGCGCTGTCCCTTTCGTTGGTAATCCCCTTTTGTTCCCATATCATCCAGGCTGGCCCATACATCCACTTTATCAAAAGCATTCCACATTTCCACTACATCGTATTGCTTGTATTTAAGGGTAGAGAAATTGGTATTGTAACTAAGCGTGACATCCGTTTTGTCAATAGAGATCAGGTAATCCAGTGCCTTGTAATGTTCCTCCATAATCAGTGGCTCACCTCCTGCAAAGTGCAAGCGTTTTACACCAGGCAGCAACTTTTGATACGACTTCCAAAAAGTTTCTTCATCAAAAGCCACTTTCATTTCCTTTGCTGTAGGAATAGCAGTAGGTTTTCCGATTTTCTTTTCCTCTTCATACCAGAGATTACTGTATGCACTGTCGCAAATCCTGCATTTATAATTGCATTTGTTGCTGAACCTGATATCGATCAAAGGCACTGTTTTATCATCCACGCTCCCATCCTCATTGGTATGCATTACCCTTGAGTAATAACTTTTGTAATCTTTATTATACTGCTTACGCTCACTGAATTTTTCAAGTTTTTCGTAGTCATAACAGTGCTTGCAGATTGTGCTTTTTTTGCCTTTGAGCATGTTGAGCCGCAACTGCTTCATGTTTTTAGAATTCCAGGCATCAGCCAGATCGGGGTTTTCCCTCAAATCACTGATTTCATTCCCATTGTGTACGGCAGACATACAACAGGGGGCGGCCTTACCATTGGTCTGCGCATGCAATTGTATCCAGGGAGCCATACAGAATACATCTGATTCCCTGAGCAATTTGCTCTTTGAGGCAAAAGCCCTGGAATAAATTTTCCTTACTAATTCTGATACATTCATTTGTAATTATTAAACTTGGCAACACTGTGCTTGCCTTTGCATATATAGTTCAATTCTGCCTGAATAACAATTGAAAGCAGGAATTTCCGGCTTATGAATTATTTAATTGGCTTTTTGTTGTTAATTCTTTACAATTAAACCACCTAGGGGCAAACCCACGAGGCATTCATTTGGAAAAAACACATTGATTACGAGGTAAACCTCGGAGCATTTAAATCTCGATTATCGAGTAAAAATAATAAAAAGCCTGTTGCAATTTTATTGTCAGATTTTAAAACCGGGCCATCAAAAAATATAAAATTTGACATAAGGGCTTGTAACAAACCCTAAAAGAAGCTGTTTCTTATCGAAAATAAGCTGGAAATATTCATTCCTTTGGTTTAAGATTGTATTTTCGGGGAACAGGAAATTGGTTTTTGCAATTTAATATTCTGCAAAGCTGACAGCATAAATTTTATTAAATTAGTTAGTCAAAGCAAAATTCATGTACAACCTCATCGAGGATATAAAAACAAAGATCAACGAAGGCAAAAACCACCAAAAAGCCATTGATGCTGGGTTTCAACCATTAGATAGAAAGCAATATTCTAAATTCAACAAATTCAGACCCGATGGTGCCAAGCAGATATTTTGCTACCTGCCCTTCAACAGCCTTACATTCTCCTTCAGTGGCGATGTTTATGTCTGTTCCTACAACAGGGATGTGGTTTTGGGAAAATATCCCGAAAATAGCATAAAAGAAATTTGGGAAGGCCAAAAAGCCCAAAAGCTGCGCAGACACATGCGCAACAACGACCTGGAGTATGGCTGCCGCCACTGCAAATTTTTCTTTGACAAAGGAAAATTCACAAATCTAAGACCCCTGGTTTTTGATAAATACTACAAACACACCAATGGCGACCATCCACGCGTATTTGAATTTGAAATAGACAATAAATGCAACCTGGAATGCCAGATGTGCAATGGGGAAGTTTCTTCCAGTATCAGAAAAAACCGGGACAAACTGCCTCCTATCCCCTGCCCTTATGACGATGCCTTTGTTGAACAGCTCGAGGAATATATTCCCACCCTAAAAGAAGCCAAGTTCTATGGTGGTGAACCCTTTATGATTCCGCTGTACTATAAAATCTGGGATAAAATCCAGAAACTGAATCCAGAACTTGAGCTTTTTGTAATTACCAATGGTACGCTATGGAATAAAAATATAGAGCGCCTTATGAACGAGCTCAATTTTGATGTAGCCATTTCCATTGATGCACTTGACAAAGGTAAGCTGGAAAAAATCCGCAAGAATGTTGAGAAGGAGACACTGCTGGAAAACATCAACAAGTTCAATGAAATTTGCCGAAGGAAAAACAAACACCTTTCGCTAAGTTTCACCATTCAAAAAGACAACTGGGACCAATTGCCCGCTCACATCGAATTGTGCAATAGTATCGATGCTTTTGCCTATATCAGCTATCTTGAAAATCCCATTCAGTTTTCAATACTCGAACTACCACATGATGAAATTGCGAAAATCAGGGAATGGATGGATAAATTCACTTTCCCTACCGGTACACCCAAAGAAAAACACAACAACCGCTGTTTTCAGGATTACAAAACCTATTTGGATGCTTACCTTAAAAACAGTGGGGAAAAACGATATGGTGATTATGAATTTGCCCCGGACTGGCAAGCTGAAGATGATAAAAAACTAAAAGAGGAAATTGAAAACATCTCTGTTGATCCAGATGTAAACAGAAAAATGCTGATCGATAAATGCAAGGCTGAATTGGTTACTATGTCAGATGCTGCAGACTATAACCTGGACGAATTAATTGGAAAATTAGATCAAACCATAGCAACATTCGATGAAGAAAGCCAAAGAAAAATCATTGGCATGACCCTGAAAGCCGATGTCAGGGAAACACTTGATACTCTCAAAAGCAAAAGCATTGAAGAACTCAGGGAATTTGCCAAAGTTAGTATACCAAAAGTGGTTTTTGAAGAATAAATTCTATTGAATAATTAGCACATTGATTGATAAGGATATCAATATATGAAAGAACAAATTGTAAACCTTTTAAGCAAAATAAACAGTACTGCACGAAAACAGTCAGGACCGGGATTGCCGGCAAAAACTGTGGCTGAATACAATGCTGCACGTAAGAAGCCTAATTCCACACATATCTGTCATGCTCCTTTTTCAAACATGTACTTCAATGTGCATGGCGATTGCGCGCCCTGTTGGTTGACTTTTTTAGATCCTGACTCCTATCCTGAAAAATCAGTTCGTGAAATATGGTTTGGCGAGAAATTTCAGACCCTTCGAAATAAACTCAAAAACTACGACCTTACTCACAAATGCAATGTATGCCTGAAAAACCTTCAAACAGGCAACCACACTTCTGTTTTAGCGCGTGCATACGACATCAATAAAATTAAGGAATACCCAACTATGATGGAGCTGGAAGTGGCCAATACCTGCAACCTGGAATGTGTGATGTGTATTGGCGAACTCTCTTCTTCCATTCGCAAGAATCGGGAAAACCTTCCGCCATTAGAAAGTCCCTATGATGATAAATTTGCCGATCAACTGGAAGAGTTCATTCCGCATCTTGAAGAAATCAGATTCAATGGAGGGGAGCCTTTTTTGATTCCCCTGGTTTATACGCTTTTTGAGAAAATCGAAAAGTTAAATCCGGGTTTGAAAATTGTGATTGCCACCAATGGTACCATCTACAACAACAAAGTAAAATCCTGGCTCAATCGCTTGAATATCCATATCAACCTTTCGCTGGATTCACTTACTGCCGATATATACGAGGAAGTTCGTGTAAATGCACAATTTAAGCGGGTGATGGAAAATTTTGAGCATTTTAGGGAATATACCAAAACCAACAACCGCACCATGTGCATCATGGTGAATCCTATGCGCAACAATTGGCATGAAATGCCCGAATTTGTAAGATTTGTAAACAAACACAATCTCAATCTTTGGTTCAATACCATTCACCGCCCCGCTGACTGGTCCATATGGGCATTGCCGGCAAATGAGCTCAAGGAAGTATATGAGACGCTGAGCAAAGTAGAATTCGAATCGGAATACAATTATTCTTCTATAACAACTTACAATATTGGCCTATATGACAACCTGGTAAATGTGCAAATTAAAAACTGGTGGAAAGAGGCGGAAGAAAGGGAGAAAATTGAAAAAATAAAAGAAAGCAATCCCGCTCCTGTTGATGCAAAATCAGCGGTAATGAAGAAACTTAATAATTTTATTTATACCCATTTCAACGAAGGCGAAGAACAAAAGAAACAGAAATTAACGCTGATTGATGAAAAATTAAACCACATCAATGAAGTATTGAAAGATCGCAATGGTGAGGTTGATTTTTATACCCTAATCCTTGAATCCCCAACGGGTGATTTATACACAAAACTCGAAAGTAAAAGTGTCAACAGCCTGGTAGAGGATTTCGAAAATTGGTTTTTGCAAAAAAATGCAGCCGGTCAATGATCGAATTTCTGCAGATCCATTTGCAATTCTGACAGGCTCTTGTTCATAAATACTTCAGCAATGGTAAATGGCGGTGCGTAAGCCATTTGCTGCAATACCTTTTCTTTGTGCTCAGCTGCTTTATTCAAAGCTTCTGCAATGTTTTCGATCTTGGCTTCAATAGCAGGGTCACGCTCAATATTTTCATAATCGCGATAAGCTTTTACAAATTGCAAAAGCGTATTTGACAATTGGTTTTCAGGACTGCTTTTCAGGAGATTGGCCAATTGTACCTGCCGCTCGTGTTCCTTTTCAAAGTAACCGGTTTTTTCCATTTCCACCAGTGCTAAAATGGTTTTGTAAACAGCCTCAACCGACCACTCAGGAATTTCAATATTTTCAGTATTTGCTGGTTTTGCTTTAATATTCGACAATTTTTCTTCTTTGTCTTTCAACAATGTCTTTCTTTCTGCAATCCATCCTTCAAGCTGCTTGATAAAATCATTGTAGGCCCTTATGCTCAAGTTTCTCGGCAATCGAGAACTCCCTTTCAAAGGTGGGGCAGGATGTTTTTTCAAGAAAGCGATGATCTCTTCCTGTTTTTCAAGCGGTTGTTCGCGCAGGGACAATTCAACCGGGGTGAAAACAGCATTGAAATACAAGGAAATATTTTTATCCAGGCAAAAATCCAGCATTTCGGGCAGCTCATGCCAATTGTGTGTAATCGGACAAATCGCCATTGAAATAAAGGTATTTTTCCGCTTTGCATATTCCCTGAAGTATTCAATATTCTGCATCACTTTGTCAAATTGACCATTGATGCGGATTTTATTATAGGTTTCCCTGCTGACTGAATCTGTTGAAATAATAATTCCGGCACGTAAGCCATCAAGCAATTTCTTCACCCTTTCCGTTAAAAAAGTGCCGTTGGTGGTAATATGTATGCGCATATTGGGATTCAATTCTCGAATTCTTTCCCATATTTTTAGGTAAATATCAATCATAAAGGGTTCTCCGCCCAAGAATTTGGCATCAGTCAGGTGGGGAATAAATTCATTGAGCTCATCCACAAAGGCGTCATTATAAGGTGATTCGAGTGGAGGAAGCTTCTCGCGATTTTTCCTTATCGATGAGGAAAAGTAACCGTTGCACATCACACATTCCAGGTTACACTTATTACTCAACTCAAACTCCATCACTTTTGGATAGCCAATGCCACCTGTCAAATTGTGCCGCAAATATTTCACCGCAGAAGAAATACCCGCTGGTGCATATTCATCATAAAATTTTGCGCGAACACCCGCATGATTTCCAGATTGGATCATGTTCCCGCACTCACTACATCCACCTCCCAGTTCATTGTTTTTGATGTAATCCCGCAGTTCTTCAGCCTTCTCTCCTCTCCATATGTCCTTAATACTATCTTGCGGCCAAGTACCCAGTATGTGTTTGAAATTGTAGCAACAGGCACGAACATTGCCATTTTGCTCAAAATTAAGGCTCACAAAAGGAGCATGACACACAATAGACTTATGTGTTCCACTTCGGGAAGCTGCATAATCTTTCAGTACTTTTTGGGACAATTGCATAGTTTTCATGGTATTCCAACACTAAGCTAAACTTTTCCATTCAGCTTTCTGATCCATCGGTGATATTTGAAATCATTTTTGAACAAACGCCACTTGTCATTAGGAATTTCAAGCAAAGCATAACTTTCCAATAATTTAGCCAAAGCTGAGCGATAATAAAAATCCGTTTTGCTCACATTCTTAAAGCGCCATTCTTCATTTTGCCAATGGATAAACAAGCAATCTTCTGGCAATTTGGCATCTGTCCAGATGTATTTGCTGGTTTCTTCCCATTTATCGTGGTTGCTTACTTTCTTTGAAATGTATTTTTGCAGATGAAGCTTTTCGATATTGTCATTCAATATCTGAATGGGTTTGTGCCAATCGGTATTGTTTTCATCTACCTGCTCAATGGCTTCATCATAACATTGCTTCATCAACTCACTGCCTTTGGGACATTTCATAATATTGCCCACCATCAGCAATTCGTGATGGGGTCTGAAAAAATAAGCTTTTTCGGTATAAATTTCTTTCAGGCAGGTCAAGTCCATATCCACCCACCAGCCACCTCTTTCATAGAGCAATTTGTAGCGGAAAATATCGGAGAATCCTGCATAACTGCCTTTTCCATGACCGTACTTATTGGCATTTTTATAGGAAAAAACTTGTGATTCGGGGATAATCTGCCGGGCGTCTTCCAAAATCACTCCATCGGGAAGAGGGGTTTTTAATTGGTCATAAACCCAAAGCCTGAAAGTATGTCCTTTCTCCAGAAAAGAGTAAATGGTAAGTAGCTCTAATTTACTTAGTGACTCTCCAATCCACAGGGCATTGAAATAATTGCGCTCAGGATTTAAATAAATCCCGGTATGTTTTTCAATATCCTGCCAAACCTCCCATTTGTCATCGCCCCAATGGTGATACACATGAATAAAATTGGGCTTTACCGTTTTTTCCTGATCAAGCAATCTGAAGGTCAAATTTCCAAGGTATTCAATTTGATCGTGTTCATAATCTGCAATAAGATTGAATTCCGGGCTTAAGTTGGGGTGCTTGTCTAAAGCAAATTCATGCACAGTAGCAATCAAAGTCCCCTGATCCCTGGTTTTCCATTCATCCAGTTCAAAGATCTGCATGGTTTTCTTGTGCCAGGCCTCTAAAAAATCATGGCTCTTTTCATCAAACAGAAAAACGCCCCCATTCCAGTGATGCCAGGTATTTTCTTTGATTTCAATCCCAAATGTTTGATTGATTTGCTGCCTGAGGTGATCGCATTTACAATCAAATACCTCCTTGCCGTGAATGGTCCACAAATGGCCTTTTTCGATATTGCAGCGGTATTCTGTTTCTGCTTCAATGCGTGTTATTGCGCTGTCTTCATTTTCATAAAGCACTGCATTGTCGTTTTTATCTACCCAGACTTCTCCTTTTTTATCGAGAAAAAACTCATTGTCTAAATTGAATTTATTCGGGGAAAGCCAAAAGCGAAAAGTAATCCATTTGTACATCAATTTATCTTTCTTGATGTCTTCCAACTTTTGCTCCAGCCTTTGTTTTTTCTCAGGATCTTCCACTTGCCTTTCCAGGTGTTTGTATTTTTTGAACAGTCCCTTGAGTTCTTTTTCCCAGGCAGCAAACTGCTCAATGCAACCGCAGTGCACAGCCGCAGGACTAAACTTATCAATACTGCAATGGTCTTTGGCGAAAATAATGGGGGGAATATATTGCTCAAAAATTTGCTCAATATCACTGCTTAAAGCCACCACATCTGTATCGAGATAGCAATATTTATGGCCTTTGGATAAATGCCGGTGAATGGATGTTTTCAAATAAATACTTGCCTGGTGATGGTCTAAATAATCGGGTGTAGGAACATCCACAATATTTTCATGCTCAATGGCAATATCGTTTCGCCTGGAATCAGTCAGTACAATAATTTCTGATTGCGCATACTTCCGCAATGCCTCCAAAGAATAATTGAGCGTATCAATATGCTCTCTTGCCCCACATACTACAAATACAAACTTATTCATTCACCTAACTCCATTTTTCTTTTAAATACTCCATCGCAGATTTTTTTTCACGGATCAAATTTACACCAAAGAGCAGGAACATATAGTATATGGGATAATTGACACACATACTGATTAAATGCCGAAAATGTACCGATACCAACACTACCACTGTATAATAGGCCTTTTTGCAGAACTGTAATATTGGTTTAAAAATATAGTGTGGCGTAAGTATCAGGAAGTGGACAGGAATAATAAAAAACCAGCGCCAATCACTATTGAGCAAAAAAGCAAGCATAAACAAAGGAAACCAAATTTGATACAATACATCACCCAGGTGCCGGGCTTTGTCAATGGGAAAATACACTGTAAAAAAAGCAGGAAGCAACCTTAAAAACCTGTAAATAAAGAAAACCCCATAAAATGCCAGCCAAAACCAAAACAGTGGATTTATCAGGGAAAGAAGCACGCTAAAAACCACAACTCCTGAAAACTCCAATAGCAAAAGAATTTTCAAAAAATAATTGCTTTGGGCAACTCCCAGCACGATGGGCAATGTCCGTATTTCTGATCTGCGGTCTTTAAAAACATCATTGACCTGGTGGATAAAAATATTCCTGAAGCCTATAAAAAAAACCGGCACTGCAAAAACCAAAATAAAGGGATCAAATGATTTACCTGCATAAAGTCCATAGGTGTGGAAGGCAAGAACCAATGGGATGACATAAGCATAGGCAGCATCAATAATATTGGAAACCAGGGGTATTTCCTTTAGCCGGGGAAAAGGCAATGAATAAATTAAAAACAGCAAAAGCTCCAATGCGATCAAATTCCATGAAAAGTGGTTTGCCGGTAATTTGATCCAGGGTAAAAGCGTCATTGATAGTGCCGCCAGAAAAATCAGGTACTGGTATTGAGGTTTTAGAAAGGCCAGTTTGTTGATTTTTCCCGCCTTTCGGTCAGATTCCTTATCGAAAAACTCATTGATAA
The DNA here is from genome assembly GCA_040877935.1 of Chitinophagales bacterium. Taxonomy (NCBI): domain Bacteria; kingdom Pseudomonadati; phylum Bacteroidota; class Chitinophagia; order Chitinophagales; species Chitinophagales bacterium. Next base: position 204,974 of record JBBDNB010000043.1, on the reverse strand, counting down.
AATAGCCCAAAGCTGCAAAGCCAAAACTCGTTATCAATGAAAGTATAAAAAGCAGCAAGGCGTCCCCCGAGAACGCAATATCAAAATAATACAACCAAAGGTAAACACAGCCTATAATGAAGGGAATAAAGCTCAGTCGCCAGTCCCCTGCCCTGCTGATACTGTTCAATTGCCTTATTTTGCTTGCAAAACTCATTTTTTGCGATTCAGGAAATACAAGTGCATTTCTTCTTCAGGTGTGTATTTTGGTTTTTCCGCCAATATTTCAAAAAAGTCTATTGGAAAAACATAATCCTCCCAGGATTCTATCTTACCAATGTCAAACAAATTCTGGAAATCATTGGAGATCGTCAGGTTTTCAAATGCGCCCCTTTCCACTTCGGGTATTTTCACAAAGTGTAGGATATACCCTTTTCTGCGAATAGCATCCAAAACAGGATTTAAATCTGCTATTTGATAGTGATATGCTTCATTGATCTGCTCACATATCCGGTTGATGTACAATTGTTCCCACTCATCTTCGGTTTCCCTTCTGAAAAGATCTTTGATATAGATCATTCCACCAGGTTTTAATACTTCCCATACAGCGTTTACCAGTTTGGTTTTGTCGTTGGAATGGCCAAAAGACTCAAGAAAATATACCCGGTCGTATTTCCCGGTTTCAAACAATTGGTCCACTTTGTGATAATCGCCCAAAGCCACACGCACTCGTCCTCCCACTCCCTTTTCCTCAACCTTTGATTTTGCTTTTTCGACCTGCACATTCGAAATAGTACAGGCATCAATTTGCAAGCGATCCATTTTTTGGGCAAAATAAACTGCCGGCCCTCCCACACCACAGCCGGCATCCAATACTTTCATGCCATTTCCAATTTGAGCACTCTTTATGGTGTAATCCAGGTATTCTTCCACATTTTTGGTGCGAAATGCCTGGATAATCTCTCCATAAACCTCTAAAAATTTATCGGTCGTACTGTCGTAATATTTCCCGACAGAATCAGGTGTGTTTTTTGATTTTGGCTTGTGCACAAAAGCTTTCCGCTTCACCATTAAAAGCCAGATAATAATCAGAAACTCAATAAAAACAATGCCTAAAAGTAGGTACAACTCCATATCAGTGAATATAATCGCTAAACTACATTAAAAAGGAATGTGCATCAAAAAAGACTTTGTTTAATTGTGGTTTTAGCAGACTAAAAATATCAGTCTAAATTTATGCTTTTGAAAACTTGATTGTGAACTTAGTTAAAATTATCTTTCCCTAAATTTATACCGACAGGGCAAATCTTATTCTATAATATTAAGCTATCCCAGTGCCCGGGCAATTCTTTTATTTTACAGAAATTTAATTTTATCATTGTCATCCAAACAATAAAATTTTAGCATCAAAATTATGCCGCATAAAAAATTAAATGTTGCACTTATTGGATATGGTTATTGGGGAAAAAACCTCCTCAGGAATCTGGTTCAACATCCTGATATTCATCAAACATATCTTTGTGATCAAAATGAGTCTGCTATAAAACTTGCACTCAAAACCTACCCTACGCTTATTACTAGTGCAGATTACAAAGACTTTCTGCTCAATGAAAAAATTGATGCCTTTGTAATTGCGACACCTACATCAAGCCATTATCAAATAGCTAAGGCAGTGCTCGAACACGGAAAGCATGTATTGGTAGAAAAACCATTTGTGACTTCTGTAAAAGAAGCTCAAGAACTGTGTAAGCTTGCAAAGGCCAAAGAAAAAATCATAATGGTTGACCATGTTTTTATGTACAATCCGGTAGTAATTAAGCTAAAGGAATTTGTCACAGAGCAACAATTGGGTCAAATGAATTATATTGATTCCACAAGGATCAACCTGGGTATTTACCAAAATGATACCAATGTACTGTGGGACCTTGCCTGCCATGATCTATCAATAATTAATTACTTAATTGATGAAAAACCCCTTGCAGTCAGAGCAATTGGCAGGGTTCATCCTGCACAGGGATTTGAAGATCTGGCTTATTTATTCTTAAAATACAAATCGGGGATGCTTGTACAAATTAATACTTCCTGGGCCTCACCGGTTAAAATCCGAAAAATGTTGATTGGTGGGGAAAGGAAGTTAATCGTTTACGATGATATAGAACCTACACACAAATTGGTGATCTATGATTACAAAAATCAAATTAAGCACAGTGACAGTAAAGAAAGTAAACTTATAGATTACAGATTGGGAAATGCAACTATTCCTAAATACGAGCTTACAGAACCTCTTAAAAATGTAATGGATGCTTTTGTGAAATCTATTCATACTGGAAACCCGCCATTATCCAGTGGGGAAAATGCACTTGAGATCATTAATGTACTTGAAAAAGCAGAAATCTCATTAAATTCGAATAGTGATTTAATTCCGTTGCATTGAATATTTCATTGATCATATTCTGCTACAATGAATCTGGAAACATTCGGAATGTAATAAATAATGCTTTAAAAATAATCCCTTCAATATCATCATCTTACGAAATATTAGTAGTAAATGATGGCAGTGTAGATGGAACAGCAGATATAATTGATGGATTAAGTGAAAGCCACGAGTCAATAAAGACCATTCACCACTCCAAAAACCTGGGCATAGGCATGGCCCTATTAAGTGGCTATAAAGCAGCACAAAAGGAATATATCTGTGCCATTCCGGGTGACGGGCAATTTGATCTAGAAGAACTAAGAGAAGTCAAGCCATTTACAAACAATACTTATTATTCATTTTACAGACCAAAAACCAATTATAATTTATACAGGAGAATTTTGACCTGGCTCAATCGATTGTACAACCAACATATATTGGGCATCTACTTAAGGGATGTAAATTGGATTAAAATATATCGTAAAGATCAAATCGATACAGTAGATCCTAAATTAAAAAGCTCATTGGTAGAAAGTGAAATCTGTGCCCGTTTATTCAAAAAAGGTATATTACCAATAGAAATTCCATCAAAGTACCTCGATAGAGAATACGGTGATGCAAAAGGAGGAAGTTTTAACATTCTTATTAAAGTCATTCCTGAAACCATTGAGTTATTTTGGGCGATTCATTTTAGGTAAGTTGAAAAGCCTCTATTCCTGCTCTTCTTTCATTTAAAATAACCTTTCAATCTTTGCAGAAAAGATATTTTAGGTTCATAAACATTATGCAATTCCAGTAAAGAAACTGTGGGGTTTCTATCGGGAAAACTTTGAATCAATTTCAAGCCCTTAGGGCCTTCATTTATATTTTCATTAAAATAAAACTCCGGAGTACAGGCATATTCCTCAATATTATTTTCCCTGCCATAATAATAGCGCATTTCTGCAGCCTCAGGAATCAAACCACTTACAATCACCAACCTCGGTTGATCATTCCTATTGATGCCCGATGCATGTAGAAGGCGATGATCATAAATCAAAGCTTCACCGGCTTTCATTTTTATTGGTCGTAAATATTTCCACACTTCATCTGTTACATTCTCATAAGAAGATGGAATATTTTGCCCTCGAATATTTTTGAACCATTGATGGCTATCTGGCAATATCAAAAGTGTACCATTGTCCTCATCTACATCTACCAGCGGCAACCATATATTGTAGGAATTAAATTGCTTTTCATCCACAATATTCCAATCCTGATGTGGCTGTAAGGCTCCGTTTTCTCCTTTGCTTTTCACCATAAAAGTGGCACCAAGTACTTTCGCTTCCTGAAAATTTTCTGCTGCTGCTCGTTTACAAACAGATTGAATTTTATCATTCATTTTTTGACGAAAAGCAAAATCTTTGGCATGTGAGGAAGCATACATGCCTTCTGGTAAATTCGGATGATTCTGATAGAAAAAATCACTTAGTTCTTTGATTTCAACTTCCTTTAAATAAGGAACAACAGCATAGCCCTTTTCTTTCAATGCATTGTTACTTATTTCTGATTTAAAGATTGGTGTAAATGGCATAAGCCTATTTTTTAACGATACAACTGCCAATATACAATTCATCCAGACCACTGGCATAAAAACTAGCTAAAGCATCCCTGGGGCTAAAAACTATCGGTTCATGACTCAGATTAAAACTTGTATTGAGCAACACCCCATGTCCGCTTTTTGCCTTAAACAAATTTAACAAATTATAATAAACCGGGTTTTGATCTTGCCTGACTGTTTGAACTCTACATGTGCCATCCACATGTGTAACCCCTTTCAACAGCTTTTGGTATTCTTTTTTTACGCCAAAAACCTTGGTCATATAGGGCGCATCAGTACATGGTGCTTCAAAATACTTTTGAAAATCTTCTTCCAGCACACTGGCACCAAAAGGCCTGAACCCTTCCCTGAATTTTACTTTTTGATTTACGGTTTTCTGAATGTCCTCTACTGCGGGATCTGCCAATATGCTTCTGTTGCCCAAAGCCCGGGGGCCAAATTCCATTTTACCCTGGAACCAACCTAAAACCTTTTGATTGGCAAGTGCTTCCGCTGCCATTTCTATAAAATCATCACTTTTTTCAAAATTCAGATTGCAGCGGTTCAGCACTTCATCAATTTCTTCCTGATCAATTGCTGTACCGTAAAAAGTATGGCTTTGCTTTTCAAAATCATCATCGCCAATGTTTTTTGAAGCCAACATGGCAGCACCCAAAGAAATACCGGCATCATTGGAAGCCGGTTGAATAAAAAGCTCCTCGACCTCATCCAAAGCTTCGATTTTTTGGTTGGCCAGGCAATTGAGCGCTACACCGCCAGCCATACATACTTTTTTTATCCCTGTTTCCTGCACAGCATTTTTCACAAGGGAAACAAGTGCTTTTTCCAATTGCAATTGTGCCGCAGCTGCCAGGTCTTTGTATTCCTGTGCAATGTATTTTTTATGCCTTCTTTCCAGCCCCGTAAATTGAATCAATTTTTTGCCAAAAAGCATTTCATATCGGCTTGGAGAAGCCTGCCCAGCTTCAATTTGCACCATAAATTCTTCATTGAAATGATATCCATTATCGGTAATTTGAAGAATTTCATTCAATTGATATTTTGAAGGATCCCCATAAGCTGCCAGACCCATGAGTTTGTATTCATCAGCATCGCGGGTAAAACCACAAAGCTGTGTGATCATTGAATAATACATACCCAGGCTTTGTGGCCTTTCATAGCGTTTGAGCAGTTTTAGCTCTCTGCCCTCTCCTATGGAAATTTGGGTACTCACGCCATCACCAGAACCATCTACGGAAATCACCAGGGCCTTATCATATCCTGAGGGGTAAAAAGTGCTTGCTACATGACAATCGTGGTGGTGGTATCGCCTGATTTCAGGTACATGTCCAAAATAGGTTTGAAAATGCTTTTCCAGTACCTGATCAATTTGTTTCCCCCAGGTGCTGCCGTGAAAAGCTACTACCGATATGTCTTCTATGCTTATACCCGCAATTCGGAACACTTCTTTTACAGACTGAATAGGCAGCTGCCCTGCTAAATGCTTAATTCTTGTAAGCCGTTCTTCCTCTACAGCAGCTATCACCTTTCCATTTTGCATCAACACGGCTGAAATATCCTGATAGCCCGGACGCACTCCGCCATTGATTCCTAAAATATATTTATTACTATTCGCCACACAAAAAATATTTGTCGTAAACGATCTCAGGCATAAAGCCCATTTTCGTCACCATTTTAAGCGCAGGACGCATCAGTTGCATCCATTTGTAGCCGGTGTTATAATCCTTAAAAGTTTTTGGAGGAAGAGCCAGCCACTCTTCAAATTCTTCACGTGAGATCGCCAACCTTTTCAAGCAGAGGTCAATAATACGTGGATCCTCCATTACATAAGGTTTTTTCACTGCTTCCAAAGCCTTTTCCCTATCCATCTGTCCATCGCGTATCAATGCACTGTAGGCATTCAGTCGAAAATCAATGTTGAATTTTACGCGATGCACATAAGTGATTAGCGACCAATACAGATCATCATAATAATGTGCACCGGGATACACCCAATCATATTCACTTATAATAATTTTCTCAGCTTCTTTGCGTACATAATTTTCATAGTAAAGCGGAGAATACGCTTTTATGCCTTTTATAATACTGTAATAAAAAAGCTCTTTCCAGCCCAGGTGATAATTTGGGTCTTCGGGTTTCCATTCGCGCAGTTTAACAGTGCCAAATTTATTTTGAACATCTCTAACATAATCACCAACCATATATGCCCAACTCATAGGTTTGATCCCTTCGGTACGAAAAGATTGCCCATAAATCATGTGTTTTATGCCTTCCTTATAAGCCACGCCATAACATGATCCGGCAATGCCCACATCAGTTCCTTCATTCATTTCAGGAACCGAGGCTTTAAGAAAAGATTTTTTTAAATCTTTAGCCTCTCTCCAGTCACTGGTTATGGTACGCAATTCCACACCCAGCTTGCGGGTAATGTTGATCATGTTCTCCCCTCCCACCGGATTGTCAAAGCCATCATTAAAATGAACGGCCAATGGACGTAGGCCATATTTTTTTACTACCAGGTGCAACACATAGGTACTGTCTCTGCCTCCACTGATTCCTACTACACAATCATATTTTTTCCCCTTGCCGTCCGCTTTGATTTTTTTCAGTGTCTTTTCCCAAATGGCCTGTCCGCTTTCATCATTGGGATACATTTTCTCCCATTTATAGTGCAGATGGCAATAACTACATACGCCCTCACTATCAAAACTTATTCCCGGACAAGTGCTATCACTGATACACTTTGTACAACGCTGATATGGAATGTCTTTTTCAATTCCATTGACAATTACTTTATTACTCATAAATTACTATCAAATTTCAAGCCTTCATTTTTAAGCATCTTTCCTATTTCGACACCCTTTCTTGTTCTTTTAGGCATTTCAAATTCTGCCAAAACCAAATCTCCAGCAAACTCATTAAACATACCTTGTGCAATAATACCTTCTTTAGCAATGCAAAGCGAGCATCCCACCATTTTTTTACCTTCATAAGGCCCTCCAACAATATACCCCACACTTGTAGCGCTTACCATTACGAGATTATGTGTTTGAGCCAGAATACTTAATGGGCGTATCCATTTGTCTTTGTATGGATCTTTCTCTTCAGTGATAGAATGTTCAACTGTCCAGGAAGAAGGAGCTAAAATTAATTGCGCCCCCATTCTGGCAAGTGTATGTCCAATATCAATTGCATCAAAATAATTATCAGCACAAATATTGAGGCCGATTTTTCCAAAAGGGGTGTCAAAAACTTCCAGTTTCTGCCCTACTTCATAATAAGGAAATTCAACTGTCAGTAGATTAATCTTCCTGTGCTTCCCTATGATTTTTCCAGAATCGTCTATTAATAAAGCGGAGTTGTAATTACCCTTATCTGTTTTTTCTGTCAAACCTACACATATCCAGATTTTATAGTTGGCGGCAAATTCACAAAAAATAGTGCTATAAGTTCCAGGGATTGTTTGAGCTTCATTTAAGCCAGCAGGATGTGTCCATGCAAAATCTATGGTTTCGGGCAATAGTACTAAGTTGCAGTTGGATTCTTTGGCTCTTTTAATTAATTTTTCTGCTCTTTCAAAATTGCGTTCCGGCTCACAACCTTCTATCAGTAGCTGCGCCATACCTATTTTAATGTGCTTCATTTTATTTTACAAATAATACCTGAAATTTATTCTGCAAGATAACAAGGAACTTGTTGTTTATAAAACATTATTTCATCAATTCGAATAGATTTTTTATCAAATTCACATAAATAAGTATAGGTTGTTCTTAGATGATTTTTTTTGATCAAAGCTTAAAAGCACCAATATAAAATTAAATATTAACCACATAACAATATATGCAGTTTCAAATCCTTTTTCAGTTCTATTTTTAAGGTGAAATTAATTCTGTTTTTTTGTACCTTAGCTGTGCACCTTTTAAATTTATACAATGCTTATCCATTTGAGCATATAACTTAAGTAATCTCCACAAATGACAAAAGCAGTATATTTTTTAACCGAAGAGGATCAATACAAGGGCTCAGAACCTTATTTTTTTGATAAAGAAAAATTTCCCTGGGCAAAAACATTAGAGGATAACTGGCAAATTATTCGCAAAGAAATGTTGGGGATTATTGATGGTAAAGAATCTATTTCACTAAGTAGCACTAATCCGCCTTATCTTTCCAGCCCCGATGCCTGGAAAAATATTTATTTCTACAACTTCATGTGGAAATATCACAAAAACTGCGAAAGGTTTCCCGAAACCTACAAACTGTTAAAATCAATACCCAACCTTACATTTGCTGAGTTTACTGTTTTGGAACCCGGGTCAAAAATCTTGCCTCATATTGGAGAAACAAATACAACTATAAGAGGACATCTTGGTATAGAAATTCCGGGAAAACTTCCCGAAATGGGAATTCATGTAGGGGAACAGGAAAGAGCTTGGGAAAACGGTAAAGTAGTTCTTTTCAGTGATGCGCACAGGCATTATGTTTGGAACAATTCAGATAAAAGGCGTTTTGTTTTGGTCTTTGATGTAGTGCGAGACGAATTTGCAGATAACAAACTATGGGTTTGTGCTCAATGCCTTTCGGCACTTAGTATTAAGTGGGTTGATGAACAAGTCTCTTTTTTCAAAAAGCTACCTTCTTTTCTAATGCACGCATTTCATAAAATCATAGCGGTGCTTTGGTTTATATATTTGCCCTTACAGCGAAAATTGAAGCTTCCCTGAATCAATGAATAGAAAGTTTTTATTTCCTTTTATTATATTGTTTATTATAATAATTTTATCGGAAATTATATTGCGTTCAAATAATTACGAACCAGGCATATTTAAAGTTTACAAAGGATTTGAAAAAGTCGATACACTTATCACCTACAACACATACGTCACAGATGAGAGTGGCATATATAAATTCAACCGACTTATAAGCGATTCCCTAAGCAAATATTTCAACATCTCGGCAAATGAAATGGAACACTCTGAATTAGGTGAAACCCTGAAATGGGGCCATGAAGACATTAAAGAAATTTATCAGCAATTTGGTCAGTTGAGAATGCAAGTATTTCAAAGCAAAAACAAGGATCGACTTAATAACACCAAAACAAAGGATACTCATAATTGGGATACGGAATTTCCAATCACAGTTAAACATTTGTATCATTCTCCTGCTGAATCAAGAAGCAATTGGTCAGAACTAATACTTACATACCTTGAAAAACCTTTCAATAGGGATGGTTTCAGAAGTATTCCATTTGACACTGTCAAAAGTAACAGGCCAAAGGTATTGTTATTAGGGGATTCCTTCGTATATGGCATGTCTGCCGAACCTTATTTCAATAGTTTTTCTGACATCCTTTTGGCAAGGGGTTATATTGTATATAATACCGGGATTTCAGGAACTGATCCTGCACAATATGCTGCTGTGGCTAAAAAATACATTCCGTTGCTAAATCCGGATATTGTAATTTTAAACTTTTACCAGGGGAATGACCTGATGCCATTTAGCAGAAAAGTTGCTTCAGGAAGAACCCATGAACATCACACAAATGCAGGGTTTATTTTTAGCTATCCGAAAGGGGAATACTTAAACCCTGAGGAAGCCTATAACTATTACCGCTCCATTGTATCAATTCCTGATACTGAAAAGAATACCTTTAATAAAATATGCTCCAAATCGGTTATACTCAGTCTTTTATGGGGGCTTTTATATGAGCTTGATATTGTTGACCATAATGAACACACAAGGTACACGGAGCTTAATTTAAATAGTACTAAATATGAAAAATCAATAATTACAGCACCATATGTTTCTGGGATTCAAAAAGTTTGCAATGAAACGAACACACCTTTAATCAATATTGTAATACCTGAAAAGAACTACATCAATATTTTCGGGTATTATTTGGGATATACTTCTTTAAGTGAAAAAGTTTTAGACAAACTATTCAGTAAAAAAAAATACTATTATCCTGAGGCTTTGTTTACAAACAGCGATTATTCAGGCAGCCATTTCAACAATAAAGGTTCCTTAAGATATGCGAATTATTTAGACTCATTGATTAAACAACATCTATCATTAAATACAGCAACTGAAAACTTAAATTAGCTATATAAAAGTTTTCTTTTTGAATTTCCAACGGATTTAAACTAATTTATTTTTTACCATTTGTCTCCATGGAAAAATAATCAAGCTATATTAATTAATGAAACGAACATGAATTTTTTTAATCAAAACTTCACACTTGAGAATGACTAAAAAAATTCATGTGAGAGTGTAGCGATTCCCCGCCTGCATGGCCATTTGGTCGGGCAGGCATGTGTGCAGAAATTTTTCTGCATTTTTAGAGCTTGCGGAAAAATTTAAACAGATGAAAAAAAATCTACTTGTCTTTCTGTATTTGTTTGTCATAGTAGTAGTTCTGAGTGAATTGCTTTTGCGATATTCAGGGTATAAACCTGGATTTGTAAAATCATACAAAGACTTTGAGCTAGTCGATTCACTCATACTTTATGATCTTTATATAACTGATGATCAAGGAATATACAAGTTCAACCCACAAATAATAAGTAGTTATAACAACTCAACAAATACAGAGTATGATAGTCAATATATGACTGAAGGTTTTAGTAATACATATAAAGTTTTCAGGCATATTAAAAAACAAGTACTCCTGGGAAATAGTGTCTTTTACGGTATTTCCAATGAAGATGACACATCGAATTGGAACACGGAATTTCCAAAATCTGCAAAAAGTGAATTTGATAATATTTATCCGCATAAAATATGGTCAAAATTATTTTCAGAATATTTAAATTATCCATATAATCTAGAAGGCTTTCGAAGTATACCTTTTGACACATCACAAACAGAGAGGCCAAAAATCCTTCTACTCGGAGATTCTTATGTATACGGAATGTCTGCCAACCCTATATTCAACTGTTTTTCAGATATTTTACTTTCAAGAAGATATATTGTATATAATACCGGTATTCCCGGAACCGATCCAGCACAATATGCAGCAGTATCCAAAAAATACGTGCCTTTGCTCAAACCCGATATTGTAATTTTAAATTTTTTTAGGGACAACGATTTTATGGCCTTTGAAAGAGAAACTGCAAAAAACAAACCTCATGAACATTATACCAATGTAGGTTTTTTGGAAAGCATGCCTACAGGTAAATATCTGTCAGCGGAGGAAGCTTATCAATTTTATGTGAATATGATTAAAATCCCAAATACCGAAGGAAACCTATTCAACCATATCTGCTCAAAATCCGCATTATTAAGTACTGTTTGGGGAGTTTTGCATTTTTTTAATTTAGTTGAGCACAAAGAGCTTACGGCATACAATGAAGTCAATTTTGGTAAATCAGACATCGAAAAGGCAAAAATCACCAACAAATATATTTCAGAAATTCACAAAGTTTGTGAGTCAAATTCAAGCACATTGCTCAATGTTATTATACCCAAAAAGTTCTACCCCAGAATTTTTGGTCACCATATCAACTACAAACCTTTGAAAAAAGATGTTTTATCAGCTTTATTTGGGGATCTGCCTTTTTATTATCCCAATGACCTGATCAATACAACTGATTATGAAGGCGGTCATTTCAACAACAAGGGCTCTTTAAAATATGCCAATTACCTTGATTCTCTGATAAAAGAACACATTTCAGCGAAACAGCGAACTTACATTAAACCAAATAATACAGTTAAACAATGAAAAACATATTGTTTTTTATTTTTATTATACTAATTGTATTAATCTTTTCAGAGGTTATTTTGCGTGTAATTGGACATAAGCCCGGGATTTTTACAAATTACGATAATTTCAACACTGTAGATTCGCTTTATACTTTTAAAAATTATCAAACTGACGAATACGGTATTTATAAATTTTCATCTTATGTAACGGATTCTCTCAGAATTGAATTTGACAATAACCCTCAATTTACAAAGCGGGAAATGATCGACATGGGTATTGACCCTATGGATGGTATAAATAATATTTACAGTGAGTTCAAATTATTGCAATTAAAGATAGAAGGAAAAGAGATTTCCAGTAAATATCACAAAGAGCAATTAAATAGTGATGAATGGAAAACCCCTTTCCCGCAATTGGCCGAAAAATTACTAAAAAAGAAGCAGGGCGATAACAATTGGGAAAGACTGATCGGCCAATATGTGTACAAGCCCTTTAACAGAGAAGGTTTTAGAAGTATAGCCTTTGATACCACGGCTGAAAAAGCCATTAGAATTTTACTCCTGGGCGATTCATTTGCCTATGGCATGTCGGCTTATCCATTTTTCAACAGCTATGCAGACATTCTGCTATCGCGTGGGTATATTATCTACAATACAGGGATTTCCGGTGTCGACCCTGCGCAATATGCTGCGGTAGCTAAAAAATATGTCCCCCTCCTAAAACCTGACCTTGTAATTTTAAACTTCTACCCCGGAAATGATCTGATGCCATTCCCAAGAGAGGCAAACAAAGATGAGCCGCATGAACACATGACCAATGCCGGTTTTTTTCAAAGCAGCCCTGAAGGAAAGTACCTGAATCCTCAAGAAGCTTATTCCTATTACCTTTCGCTTGTAAGTATACCTGAAACGAATACCTTCAACTATATCTCTTCTAAATCCAGTATCCTCACAATTATATGGGGCATTTTACACAAAAATAATTGGGTCGAGCATCCTGTACTAAACAACTACAATCAATTGCACTACAATGTATCCAAATCACAAAAAGCCCAGCTTACATCAAAGTACATCAGCGACATAATGAATGTTTGCAAAACCAATAAAACAGATTTATTGAATACTGTAGTCCCTTCAAAAGAGGTGCTAATTAACAAAAATACAATTGTTGAAGATTCTATTCTTCAAATAGTTTTCTCTAACAACAAATATTATTACCCGGAAAATTTAAATCCATCCGACTATATAGCCGGGGATGATTTCCATTTTTCTAACCCAGGTGCCCTGAAATATGCTGATTTTTTGGACAGTCTGATCCAAATGCAGTATATTCAATCTGAAAAGTAATTTCTTGTTGTTTAGACTTTCCAAGAACAAAATCATTTATGATCTCTACTCGAAATTTTAAAGTTTGTCTGGTAAACCCACCTGTCATTGCAGTACTGGAACCCTGGTACGACATCCCTGACTTTGGAAGAACGGCTTTGGCTTATCTTGCTGGGTATCTAAGACAATTTGAAGGTTTTGAAATTAAGATTATAGATGCAAAATTTGAACGACTCAATTTTGAGCAAACTTTAGAGGAAATAAAAACTTTTCAGCCAGATATAGTAGGTCTTACAGCCTTTACAAATGAAATAAAACCTGCTGCCTACATGGCGCATATTGTAAAAGAAAACATAAAGAATTGTTGCACAGTTGTTGGCGGAGCACACATTACTGCTATTCCTAAAGAAACGATGCAGGAATTTCCTATGATTGATTATGGGGTAGAAGGTGAAGGAGAAGAAACCTTTATGGAGTTATGCACTGCTTTAAAATCCAGAAAGGATTATAATGATGAAATAGACTTTCATTCAATAAACGGGCTACTTTTTAGGGAAAATGGAGACATTATTCAAAACAAGCCCAGGGAAAGGATTTTAGACCAGGACAGCATTCCCTTTCCTGCATGGGATCTATTGCCCAAAGCTGACGCATACTTTGTGCAATCAATGAGAGGTTGTCCATTTAATTGTCTTTTCTGCATGAATCCCAATGGACGAATAGCAAGAAAAAGGTCTGTAGAAAATGTTATGGAAGAGCTGCGCTGGATTGTAGATGAATTCAAACCTAAAAGAATCAGTTTTGGAGACGAACTCTTTAGTGTAGATATCCCCCGTACCCATCAACTTTTACAGGCAATGGCCAAAGAAGGTATTGGCAAAAAAGTGAGCTGGGATGTTCAAACACATGTTCATTATGTCAACAAAGAATTATTTGAAGATTTTAAAAAAGCCAATGTTGAAATAGTAGAAGTTGGAATAGAAACCGGTGACGAAGAAATGTTGCGAAAAATGGGCAAAGGCACCAATTTGAAGCTCATAGAATCAGCATGTAAAGCAGGAAAAGAAGCAGGAGTTAAAATAGGCTCCTTTTTCCTATTTGGCCAACCAAATGAAAATAAGGAGAGTCTGGAAAAAACAGTGAATCTTGCAGTTAAGATCAATCCTGATTTGCCTATGTTTGGATTGATGACACCATATCCTGGCACTGAAGTTGCGCGAATGGCTGCCAAACAAGAAAATGGCTACAAATTACTTTCTACCGATTGGGATGAATACAACAAACAGATTGGTGGCGCTATGGAATTTGCCAATTTATCAAGGGCACAAATCGAATGGTTCCAGATTAAAGCTTATACAAAAGTCTATCTTTACAATAAGCGCTTTACTGATTTTGTGAAATTTGTATGGGATTACAAAGAAGCCGCATGGGAAGTTTTGAAAAAAATGTTGCTGAGGAGAAAATCAATTGTAAAACACCACAAAAAACCAAGTGACTATGACTCTGTTTTGAATGTTGAAAATTCCAGAAAAGCTAACATTAATGATTTTGTTACTTCACGTGAAAACTGGAACAAAACCCAGCAAAGAGAAATGAAAAGAGCCAAAAAAGCTTCTCCCGAATTGCATAAAAGCATTAGAAAGAAAAAAGATGATAAACAAAAAGAAAGTTCTGGTCTTAAATCTGCCTAATAAAGAGCAGATTACCCGAAGATACATGTGTTCTTACGTCTCTCCAGAGAGTCTGCTACCTCCGCATGAATTGATTTCAGTGGCAGCTATTGCCCGTGAATGGAAAAATGCGGATGTCAAATTAATTGATGCCATTGCTGAAGGATGGGAAACAGATAGGGTTGCTGTAGAAATCTACAAGTACCAACCCGATATAATAGTTTCCATTACCGGTTTTGAGTGTTTTGAAGAAGACATGGACGAACTCAGAAGTATAAAAAGCAATTTCCCGGAATCGAAAATGATATTATTTGGCCATTATGCAACAAATTTTTCTCAAGAAACACTAAAACATTCAAATGCAGATTATATAATATTAGGTGAACCGGATTTAATTTTCTCAGACCTTTATGATGCAATAATTGGAAATCTTAATATTGAAACAGTTGAAGGTATAGCTTATACTAAAAACAACAAATTCATAAAGCAGGGTAATGGAAACAGAATTCCTAATCCAAATGATTTACCCATGCCCTGTTATGATATACTGCCAAAGGACAAGTATTATGAGCCATTGCTCAGTTCGCCCTTTGGTATGATTCAAAGTGCAAGAGGTTGTCCTTATCAATGTAATTTCTGCGTGAAATCTTTTGGAACCCAATTGACAACACTCAATCCAGAAAGAATTGTAGAAGAAATAAAAGTGTGGCAACAACTTTTTAATGTAAAATCAATACGCTTTATAGACGATACATTTACAATTAACAGAAAAAGGGTTATAGAATTATGCAAATTAATGGTAAATAAAAAACTTGACATTGAATGGGCCTGCCTAAGTCGAACAGATAATGTAGATGCTGAAATTTTGAGTTGGATGAAAAAAGCAGGATGTAAAAGAATTTATTTTGGCATGGAAAGCGGTAGTAAAAGAATGCTGGAGCTTTACAAAAAGAACTTTACTCTTGAACAATCAAAAGAAGCGTTTTCACTATGCAGAAAATATAAAATTGAATCCGCAGCATTTTTCATGTCTGGTCACCCTGAAGAAACAGAGGCAGATTTTAAAGCAACCGTTGATTTTGCAGTCAATTCAGATCTAAACTTTGCATCGTTCAATCCATTGACTCCTTATCCTGGCACATCAATGTTTAATGAAATGAGCAATCAGCTTGATTTCTCAATTTATCCCTATAAAAATAACTGGAAAGATGAATCTGTGTATAAAGAATTTGCCCGTAGAAAAAAAATATTTTATAAAGCCTTCTACTTCAGACCGAGCTATTTCTATCTAAATGCATCCGCTCTTTTAAAAAACATGAAGGAAATAGCTGGAATGGGGTTTGGTTTAATTCGCTATATTCTTTGGGATAAGAAATTTGTTATTTCCGGACTCAAAGGGGCTCACGACAAATAAGAAAATGCTCATTTAAGATCATTAAATGCACAATATTTTCAAAAATGAAAAATTAAATAATGCATTTCTGAAATATGGTTATGTATGTATTGACCTATTAACTGATACTGAAATCAAGGCGCTCAATACCTTTTATAATAATCACAAAATAAATGCAGCTTCAGGATTTCACACCACCCATTTCAGTACCGATAGAAAGTTAAAAAAATCTATCCATCATTATATAATTGAGCAGGTTTGGCCACTACTCGATAGGCAATTGCAGGATTTTACACCCGTATTTGCCAATTTCATGATAAAGGAAGCACATCATGAAAGTATAATGCCATTGCATGCTGATTGGACTTATGTGGACGAGTCAAAGCACCTAAGCATTGCAGCCTGGATTCCTCTTTGTGATACGAATGAAAACAATGGAACATTAGGAGTAATTCCTTTTTCACAACATCTTTCCAAAAACATAAGAGGACCAAGAATATTACAATGGGAACACCCTTTTAATGATAAAATCATAGAGGCTGCCGGAAAATTAATCAATATGAAAGCTGGTCAGGCAATAATATACAATCATAGACTTTTGCACTTCTCTCCACCTAATAAAAGTAATAAAGTAAGACCTGCGTTGAACTTATCTATAGTGCCAAATAATATTGAATTAATACATTACACTATTCCAGAAGGCTTTGACCAAATCCTGAAGTACAAAGTTGAAAATCAAGATTTTTATTTAGACTATGACAATTTCAAAGTTCCTGAAAAAGGGGAGCTTTTAGAAAACCTTGATAAGAATATTGTTAATCTTTTAAACAATGATCTAAACAATTTTTTAAGCAAATATCACCGCAAAAATATAGCTGAAAAAATTAAAAGATTTTTTCAAACTTAATTAAATACAACTGACTTGACCTATTTTTTGATCTTGTTTAATACATTATTTTTTTTCGAATGTAATGATTTTAACTCTATTTGAATAAGGTGTCGAAACAAATTAGCTAAGCATCCTCTATAGATGGGGGAATTTAAAAGTCAAAGAAAAAACGAGAGGGTGACATCTTTTACCTAAACAATTTGTCCTTATATGAATTTGCCGGAAAAAATGAATGACTATCAATAACTATTCACATTCCTTTGGAGAACTTACTTGCTTTTTGATGGTAGAAAAATTTTTAGTAATTGCAATTGCCACTTTACAATTATTTGTTTACTTTAAAAGTCGTGTAGCTACACTAATTGTTTATCGAGCGAATATATTGTCAGTTCCTTTCATTTTTATACAATAATATCTATTTAATAGGGTAAATGAATTTAAATTATCAATTTATAATTATTTTATGAGTAGCAAGACTAGTTTTTTTTTAGAATCATTTTTATATACAATTGCTGCCGTTTTAATTTGCTTTAGTTTTTTCGAAATTGTTTTTGATGATTCTTATGATGCTTTTATATCACAAATGAGTTCCCAGCAGTACTCTGATTTTTCATTAATGGATCAACATTACCTTTTGGTAATTTTATTTAGAGATTTTTACAAAATAATTCAAGACTTACTTCCTCAAATAAATGTTTTTTCAACAGCCTACATACTGTCCAATATATGTAGCTTGTACTATACCCTTTATACTTTAAGAGTTTTAATACTAAGAAAAACAAGTTTTCTTGTGCGATTTGTTCTTCTCAGTATATTGACTGCATTATTTCTTGAGAATATTATTTCCATTACCCATACTCGCTTTGCTTTAATATTTTCAGGAGTAGCTTTAATTAATCTATTGTTTAGAAATCTAAAGTGGAAAGGAATAGTTATACATCATATTTTATTTCTGTTCGGTTTTTTAACCAGACCTGAAAGTGGAATTGGTATGATAATTATAGTTTCTGCAGCATACTTAATACTTCATTTCAGACCACTTGCATTAGTTAAAAAAACAATTATTCCATTATCAGCTGTATTAATATTTTTTTTAGCACTACAGATACACAAAGAATTTACAAATAGATTTGAAATAAAAATCGAACCTGATATAGAGTATGCACTTTCAACAAACAGATTGGTACCAATCTCTCAAATGACCAATGCAAAAGATTCTTTAAGATATGAAATGGCCATGTACGGTATGTTTATCGATACTGCTTTCGTGAACGTTAATTTTCTAAACAGAATAGTCTCAAATCAATTTGAGCTAAACCAAAATCAAATTCAGGAATCTGTAATAAACATTTTATCATTGCAGTATTATTACCTAATAATTCCAGTATTGTTTATAATTATTATTTTAATTTCCATCATCTTATTTAACAACAAAATCATTGCCTTTAAGATAATTTTATTTAAAGCATTTATATTTTCACTCCTAGTGTATTTAGCTTACAATGCACCTTTAGCTGAACGACATTTTATAAGTATTGAAATTATTACACTGCTGCTTATAGCCTATTTTGTCTTTTCAAACAATTCGTTGAGTTCAATAAAACTAAATAAAGTTTTTGTTGCAACTTCTTTGTTAATAATTATAGGTTCTACTGCAATAACACTAAACAATGCGCTTGGCAACCAAATTCAAGTAGCTGAAGAAGTAGAATGCCTCAAATCTAACATGGTTCAAACTGAAAATGTATATCAAAATGAAATATTAATAATTAATTTATCAACATTTCACCTATTGGATTTGAAATATTCCTTTTTAAATAAAAATTACAAGGAAAACGATTATTTAATTTGGGATTTATCAAATTACTCTATTGTGCCCCGTTATTTGGCTTATCTGAGTAAAATTTGTAATTGCAATGCGAGCAAACCAGAAGAGTTTCTCAAGTGGGCTGAAGAAAAGAAAGCGATTTTTCTTTCAGATATTAAGAGAAGTGAACTAATTGAAAGATATATGTACTTGGTACACAACACAAAAATTGAATTTACCGATGCTGCTAAATCTAAGCAAATAAAACATCCAGACTGCATAAGCAATTCCATATTTGGTAATTACATTATGCAAAATGTTAAATTTCACGATTAATCTTTAACAATAATAAATTACACTCCAGTTTATTTGTGAATTTTATGGTTTTTAACAAAAATAATTATCAGACATTTTTAGCGAATAATATTAGCTATGAATAAGAAATACTTACTTACTACAGGAAGAATATTATTCGTGATTCTTATAATTATATTACTGGAATTGATCGGATATTTTGGAATTTATTTTAATTCCAACAACTCATTATTTCCTTCAAACTTAAATTATTACAATATAAAAAAAATGCTGAAAGCAGATGCTAATAACCAAAATATATCCAGGTATCTCACTCAGCCTTACCTAAATTATATTCCAAACCCGGGCTATAAAGGGAATTACTATATGGAAGTACTTAGAAATGGCTATGTCTCTGAGGAAAAAAAAATACAACAACATAATATTGATGGATACAGGGGAAATCGCATTCCAGTAGAAAAAAGCGAAAAATTCAGAATACTTTGTATTGGAGGTTCTACGACATATGGAACAGGTGTTTTAAATCCGGAAAATACATTTTCTGCACAACTGGAAAAACTACTGAATAAATGGCATAATTCAGGTGAATTAATTTTATCCACTAGTGGTGTGGAAGTAATAAATGCTGGACTGGAAGCAGGAAATTCAGCAGAAGAGCTGATGCAATACCTGTTCAAATATCGCTACTTCAAGCCGGATATGGTGGTACTGCATTCTGCCGGTAACGATGCTATGATTGATTATACAGATAAAGAATTTCAAGCCGATTACACACACTCCAAAAGATTAGACTTTAACATAGACCCACTGCCTTCGCAAAGCAAATGGATGATGAAATCCAATTTCCTGAGCTTTGTGATCATTTACTTTTTTTATTCTGATTTCAATTCATCCGATTTGCATTTTTCAAGACCTGAAAAACAACAATTTGCACATTGGTTTGATCACGAACTAATATACAGCGATACTTCTTTTTATTATCATCCATTTTATCAGAACCATCACAAATTAATCCAGGCAATACTCTCAGACAGTGCATCAGTAATTAACCTTTCATTTGCACTAAATCCGGAAGATGAATTTGTTAAAACCCATTCAGACTATGTTGAAAGAGTGAATGAGTTTAATAACATTATAGAAAACAGCACTGCCAAATTTAATAATGCACACTTTCTCAATTATCAATACGATTCAATTCCAGGCGAATATTGGTTTGATGATTGCCATTTAAACACTCAAGGTCACTCAATTAAATCAAAAATGATAGCCAGGAAAATCAAAGCGATTCTAAAATAACTAGATTAGTTAGGCATCCTATCTTCATCCCTTCTCCAATTGAGTTAATCTTTCTTCAAACTTGGGTATAATTGTCCCTCTCCTTGTTTTATACTCTCATGCGAAGGATGATACTTACTAGAAGAAAAACGGCTTCTAATCCATATCATTGCAATCTGGCTTACTTGAGAAGGTGTTAATCTATAGTAGTACATTAAATACCACATGTAATAGATACCGAAAATAAGATCTACACTTATACGCCAATTATTACGAGCTAAGTGTACCAATGGTTTTTTTAACACAGGAAATTTTACAACTAAGCCAAATACCCTCTGTAGGTTAATTATTTTATTTAATTCTTTATTATTTTTCCAATAGCGATCGTAGAAAGAAAGCCCTAAATTATCCACTACCGTTTCATCAAGCAAATTGTGTTCAACAGAATATTTTTGCAATTCCGTTCCCGGATAAGGATGGTAAACATAACAATTGGCATATAGGGGAGCAATTTCAATATTAAAATCTAAGGTTTTAACTGCTTGCTCAAATGTTTCACCCGGTAAACCAAGCATATTTAAAGTGGTAAACTTTATACCGTATTTTTTAGCTAATCTTGCAGCCTCTAGTATTTCTTTATTAGTGACTTCTCTTTTCAAGACTTCATTTCTAAGTTTTTCGTCACCACATTCAACTGCAATACCTAATACACCGTGATTGGTTTGGGCTAATTCAGCTACGTATTCTTCTTTATTAAAACGCTCTACACGGATTGCCCCAAGCCATTTTAATTGGCCATTTTTAATATTGGACAAACCTTTCAATACTTTTAGAGCCAAGCTTCGGTTATTGCCAAAATGATCTTCAACAAAATGAATACTCTCCTTATGCGGAGATAATTCAATGCATTGTTCAATTTCATCAAGAATATTCTCAGCACTTCTTTGTCTTACAAATTTACCGAGTCCATCAAATACTTTTTTAGCGGAAGGGATAAAACAATAGGCACAAGTATAAGGACAACCGCGACTTCCCAACATGGGAATAGTATCCCTATTGGCAATTTTGGAGTATTTCCAATAAATTGATCTGTCAGCAAATGGGATTGTATCCAGTTCATTAATAAGTTGAGCACCTTTGTTTTTAATAAGCTCTCCATTTTGCTTTTTAAACCAAAAGCCCGGCAATGTAGTATCTATTTCACCTTTATCTATTGAATCACACAATTCTTTAACCGGAACCTCTCCTTCACCGGTACAAATTATATCTACAGGCCCCTCTTTAATTGTCTTTTCCGGATTTAAAAAAACATGGACACCTCCAAAAACAATAGGCTTATTTAACTGGCTTTTAATAATTCCAGCTTTTTCAATAGCCCATTTATAGCTGCCTGAAAGTACTGAAAAAGCAACTATATCAGGGTTTAATTCAACTAATTTAGACAACCAATCTTTATCTTCATATTCAATTATAACTTCACATTCATGTCCGTATTGTTTAATGTACGAACTGATATACATTACCCCAAAGTATTCGTATACAATATCTTGAATAAATACTATTTTAGCCATAAATCATGTAATTAAAATAACCCAACGCCTATTTGTGTGAATCGAATGATTAAGATAATAAATTAATTGAGGAATGTCGAATGAAAATATGTTTAGCAAACAATGCAAAATTAATTTTCCCAAAATCTTATTTCTATTGAAACCCTGGTTAAATCTTCATTTAAATTAACAGCCCCACCATGAATTATATTTGAGGAGAATATAAGGATTTCATTTTGTTTTAACTCAGGTCTAACAATCTCATAGTCTCTCGAAATATTAGATACAGAGGGAAGTCCATACTGAATATTGTTATAATATGCGTTGGTTTTGGTTCTTTCTACCTCCCTCCCTTTCCATAGATGACTTCCTGGAATTAAACTCAAAGAACTCAATTCATTACTTCCGGCCAGTGGTATATAAACATTTAAACAATTATTCAAGGGCTTTAGCCAGGTATCTCTATGCAATGGATTATTATCCATCATATCACCTCGGTAAGGCCTAAATATCCTTATATCACATACATTTTTACAACTAATATCAGCATCAATTTTACATACCCGCTTCACTTCCTGGGTTAAATAAGCCGTGTTTATTCCTAAAAGCTCAGTATCCAAAAGCTTACCGATTTTTTTGATAATTTCAAGATGCGTTTCGTTAGTGCTAATAAGCTTGTGATAGTCTTCCAAGTTAGTTAGTGGCTTTGAAGTGATATCTTTTACTCTACTAGATATAAAGTCGGTTGCAGCGTTTCTAATATTTTCAATAAACTCAACGGAAATCTCTAAGGGAGTATATCCTTTTTCAAACCATGGAACCTCTTTGCTGTATAAATCAGTATGGGAAAAATCAATGCTTGAATCATTAATAGTCTCCTGATTAATATTTAAATCGAATACTTTTGAATTAATTTTATATTTCATACATTTACATTATAACTTCCAATCACAAACTTTCAATATCCACCTATTTCCACTTTTTTCCTACTATTTATTTCAATTTATTTCAACTATACTTCCATCTATCTCAACTATATTTCAATTTCATATCACCAAATTCTAACCTCTATCCTCTAACTTCCAGCTTCTATTTATCTATTTCAATTTATCTCAACTATATTTCCATTTTATCCCAACCGTACATCCATTTATTTCAATTTCACATCACCAAAACTCAACTTCTACATTCTAACTTCCAACTTCTATCCTCTAACTTTCAGCTTCTTTCATCAACCTATTTCAACCTTATTTCCATTATATTTCTATCTTCTTCTACATTCCTACTTCAAAACCACCCCTTTTTTATCAATCAGCGGCACATTGATCATATTTTCCTCAACAATGCTCTCACTGAGGAACACATATTTTTTATCGTGTAATTTTCCATTGTACCAGTAACTCACCCAAAACTGATTGCTAATGCCCTTGAGTTCATCGGTAATCAATTCAATAGCAACAGCTGCCTTCCCTTTTACAAGATCGAAATGTTGACGCAGTTCTGAAGTTTTCACCTGTTCATCGTCTTTTTCACCAAAGCCGACAGAACTTACCATTACATCATTGATCGGTTCATCTGCCAGGTTGACTAAAAAAACTTTCCAATCATCGGTATCCTCATCCAGGATGGGCGTGGCCGCCAGAACAATATGCTCTGTCTTTCTAAAATCAATGTCTTTGATCATGACCTTAGTCTTCTTATAAAATTTTCAAAAATCCTAACAAATATAAGCCTAAATAGTGCCTGATTAGCCCCTTGTTTTTAAAAATTGTCAGTTGTATCAATTGCCACAAATGCACTAATAAAAGAAAATAATTTATATTTATGTACTACTGAAGAAAACCGTCTTATATGAATAATATCATCTACAAAGAGGAGAGCTATCAAATAATAGGAGTCTGTATGGAAGTCCATAACAATCTTGGAGCAGGTTTTTTGGAAATTGTCTATAAAGATGCGTTGGAGTATGAATTCAGAAAAAACAAAATCCCATATGAACGGGAAAAAGAGTACAAGGTGAATTACAAGGAAATTACCCTACCCCATTATTTCTATGCAGATTTTGTAGTTATGGATAAGATTATCCTTGAGGTAAAAGCAGTACAGGGAATTTCTGATGAATTTATTGCACAAGCCATAAATTACCTAAAGGTATCAGATAACAGATTGGCTTTGATTGTAAACTTTGGAGAACTAAGACTAAATCATAAAAGAATAGTATTCTAAAACATCTACTAAAATCATTGTTTTAAAAACAAGAGATATTCGTGCATTTGTGGCTATTAAAAAACCATTCGTGCATTAGTGGCATTCTAACCTATGCATTTATGGAAATTCTTACAAACTCCGCATTGAAAATAGTGCCGAAATGTTTCAGAATCTTTGCTTTCACTTCTGCTTTATCAATTGTTCTGCCCAGTTCCTGCTTAAGTGAGCTCACTTTTTTATCGGAAATTCCGCAGGGAATAATAAAGTCGAAAAATGAAAGATCATTATTTACATTCAATGCCAAACCATGCATGGCCACCCACCGGCTGGTGCGCACGCCCATAGCACATATTTTACGACACTTTGCAGGATTGTCCTTGTCCAGCCACACGCCCGTTGCGCCCTCAATGCGCTCTCCTTCGATTCCATATTCATCCAATACTCGAATAATTACTTCCTCCAAATTGCGCATATACTTGTGGATATCGCTAAAGAAATTATCCAAATTAATCACCGGATAAGCTACGATTTGCTCCGGTCCGTGATAGGTGATATCCCCGCCCCTATTGATAGAAAAAAAATCCACTTTGTGTTTTTCCAAAAGTGCATCATTCAGTAAAAGGTGTTCTTTCTTTCCTGATTTGCCAAGTGTAATCACGTGCGGATGCTCGCAAAATATTAAATAATTATTGGTAAAATCCTTTTGCGCTTTGCCGGGCATATGCCCTTTGTTTTTCTTTTCGCTTACAATCTGATTGAAATATTCCTCTTGCAATTCCCAGGCATCTTTGTAGGGCGTAATTCCGATATCAATCAATTGTATTGGCACCATATTTTACTCGATAATCGAGATTTTAATACACCGAGGTTTGCCCGCCTGCTTAGTTGGGCAGGCCTCGAATTCAAAAATAATTTCCTAATAAATGCATAGTGGGCTTACCCCAAGGTAGTTTACTATGATTTAGCAAGCGAACCTTTTAGGTAATCGATCACATTTACCTCTACAGCATCTGTATTGGTCAGTTCGGCAATGTAATAAGAAACCCAATCGGTTAAATGGATGAGGTACATAAAATGTTCCGTGAGGTTTTTTCCTTCCGACCAAATTTCAATAATATCGGAAGCATATTTTGAAATAATTTCCTTGTTCAATTCAATGCGCTGTTTGTTGCGCTCATAATCGTCTTTGGTGCGTAGGAACACCGGTGCCCAATCGGCACTTTTTTTGCGCCAGCCCACCAGTTCATTGTGGTTCATTTCAGGCACTGCATGTTCCCAGCAAAGCATCTTGGCATTCTCATTGATTTGCTGCTTAAAGCGCACCCCAACAGAAGCGATGGGCGTAGTACTGTAAATCATGGGGATTTTGCCCACCAATCGAGCGGCCAATGCCTTGGCGTCTTCCTTTATGCTTTCTTCTTTATTGTCCAGCAATTCAACCGCTGCATTCAGCTCTTTTATAACTTTATTGCTGGTTAATCCAAATGCATGTAAAACAGCCAATTGCTGAACCAATGAATAACCCAAGCTCGCTCTTGGCGGTTGCCCACCTGGCACAACTACGTGATCTAAATTGTGCTTTTTCGCCAGTTCTACCAATTTCCCTCCAGAACTGATACAAACTATTTTAGCTCCTTTTTCAAGTGCCAATTTAAAAGCATTGAGGGTTTCTTCCGTATTTCCGGAATAGGATGATGCGATAAAAAGCGTGTGTTGATCTACAAAACTTGGAAGAAAGTAATCTTTATTAACTACAAAAGGGACTTTCAACTGATCGGCATTCAGGTCTGCGGCCATATTGCCTCCAATTCCGCTGCCCCCCAATCCGCTTACAACCACATTCCTGATTTCATTTTCGGCAGGAGTGGTCTTTATTTTTGAAGCAATTTCCAGGGCTTCTTTTACTTGTAGTGTAAAATCACTAATCAGTTGGTCCATCGATTTCATAGTATTCCGCTTTTATACTTTGTTTTAAATTCTACGCAAAGAAAAGGATATTCCCATTAATATTTATGGAAAGCGGAAAACTGCTACGGTAAACAACCTCGGGGCAAGCCCACGAGGCATTTATTTGGAAAAAATACTTTTGATTACGAGGCAAGCCTCTGAGCATTCAAATCTCGATTATCGAGTAAAATAAACCAGTTCAGTGCTGAATACCCGCTCCATAACTGAAAGGTCGGGACAGGTGGCGAACAGAAGTATTTGGCAAATGTAAATACGATGAATTGGATTTTAGCATCTTCAACAACAGTTCATTTTCATAGATAGAGATTTCCCGCCTTTGCAGAAATGGCTTCGTGCCGGTCCGAATGCCCGTCTGAACGAAGTCATTCGGGCAGGATTTGTCCGGGCGGACAGGCAAGCTCGAACTCGAACATTCTGAAGCAGACCCTCGACTTTATAGGCAGACTCTAAATAGTTAAAATAGTATTAAAATTTAATCCTTAAAATACACTATCAAACCGTTCCCTTTTCCTGCTGAGTTTCAAGTCCTGAAGTACCGAAGATTTCACATTGAGCTGTATGCTGTAGAATTGTCTTTCGACAGGGAAGGGGGTATAGGAAATATTCAGCACCCAGCAGTGCAGGTCGCGCACAATATTGATATTGGTCGTGGTTACTTCCATCCTATTAAAATCAAAGCCTGAGTTGACTGCTATTTTCCACTTGGGCGTAAGGCTCAAGTCCATATTCATATCTACAGAATTACGGGGAAAATCCAATTGATCAGGGTCTTCGGGCACTCCTTTGGTGACTGAAACATTATAGCCCAAAGTAAAAGACCAGGGCACCGTAAAATCATAATAATCCGTGGGATGTGTCCACATCAGCAAGCGGTCTAAATCTTCATCTCTATTTCCCTGCTTAGAGCGAAAAGAAGTATTAAGTGCCAGACTGGTGGTCGTCATCCGCACAAATCTTTTGTCTTGTGCCCAGCGACTGGTATTGATCCTGCGGTTTTCCGCATCGCGTCCGTAAGGATCTAAAGTGGTGCTGAAATTAATCCGAACTTTATTGGCAATGGTTGTGAATGCTCTTATCTGTATGGGATCCAGGTTGAGCGAGTCTTTGGCAAAATCATAAAAAGTGCTTACGCTAAAGTTTTCCAACAATTTAATGTTCTGCTCACCTTTGACAGTATCCTTTTTAGAGGCCACTTTCATTTCCAGATTGTTGTCCAGGTTTAGCCCAATACCCGCCCGCATACCATCGGGAGGCTGTCCATAAAGGGCATGCCCTTGGTAAATGGAGTATCTCTGAATATCACCGGCTTCATTCTGTTGCACTTCTTTATAATTGCCCCAAAATGGAGTGCCGAAATCAGGCCGGTAATTCAATGAAATTCTCGGAGTAAAAACATGACGAATGGCTTTTATCTTTTTGCTTTTAAAATTCACAATACCATAAAGCCTAGTGCTCATATTTAATGAAAAATTGAAATCACGGGCCGCCTTAAAGCCTTGCAAAGTATCGGTAACAATTTGCCCCTGAAGGGTATCCACTATGCTGTCGCCTTCATACACATAGCGAACGGTGGGATCCCATTCTTTGTCGATGGATTTGAAATACCAGCGCTCGGTATAGTCAAAGCGCGGTTCTATATTCAGGAATTTGGCTACCGTAAAAGAAGTATTGATGGGAATATTGTGCTGTACCCCGTACTGCATATTGTCGAAGGTGCGCATGTCAAAAAATGTAGAATCCACACCAGTGGCCTGGTTTTTAGCCCTTAAGTTATAAGCAAAGCCAATGTTTTCATACCATTTTTTCTTTCCGGTAGCAGATTTTGATTTAAAAGGATTAATCCTTGCCACGGAAAAATTCATAGAGGGCAGTGTCACTTCAATATTTCCTGTATTGAGGTTTTGATAATGGCTTGCATCCAAACTAAAACTAAAGGGGGTGCCCCGCCAGGAACGGTTGTAAGAAACATTAGAGCGCAAGTTGTTATTTTGGATGCGCTGTGCAGTATTGGAGAAATTGCGATCATAGCTACTTGTACCGAAATTCACATCAGCCGTGAAACGATGTCCTGGCCTTGCCTTGGCATCCTGCTGATGTTGCCAGACAACCCTGAAATCGTTGCTAACAGTAAAATCAGGAGAAAGCGGTTCCCCCAGGCGGTTTCTACCATAATCCAATCTTACAGCACCATTGTATTTGTAGCGCTTGTTGTAGCGGTTATTTGCCCGAATGGCATAACTTCCCGATGAATAAATATCCCCTCTCAATTCTAAATTGTAATAATCTGAAAAGGCAAAGAAAAAGCCGCCATTCCGCAGGAAAAAGCCACGACTACCTTCCTCACCATATTCGGGCAGTAGCACTCCCGATTTTTTTTGCGCATCAATCGGAAAAATGCCAAATGGCAGATAAAGTGGCGTAGGTATTTGTTCTATCACCAAATTAGCAGGACCGGTAACCATCACTTTTCCGGGCACCATTTTTATTTTATTGGCCTGGATATGAAAGTGGGGTTCATCCAGATTACAGGTAGTATACTTTCCTTTCCGGCCATACCATACACCATCTTCCATTTTTTTCACTGTCTCTCCATGAATATACCCCTCCCCTTCTTGAGTGCGTGCCTTATAAACTTTTCCTTTTTGGGTTTGGTAATTGTAGATGATTTTTTTTGCGCGATATTCCTGGCCTTTATCACTGAAATAAGTATAGTCAATTTGATTTCCCAGCGAATCTGTGTCGGTATCTGCAGTTATTTGATTATTGCTCCAATCAAGCTCAATAAAATAAGCTCGGAGTTCAATATCTTCATAATTTACTTTTGCATCACCGTATAAAAACACTTTCTGATTGACCATATCGTAAATAATAGAGTCCCGTGCTTCATAATCTACCTGGGCTTCAATTGAATCTCTTGAAACTATTACACTGGATTTTTGATATTTGCTTTCAGGAATAGCACTATCAGCCTCTGCTTCTTGTAAACTTATTGCTGATAAATGAGTGAATTTATTATCAATTGGAAGCGTTAAAGTATCTGCTTTATTGAAAACTTTTATACTATCCACATTTTCAAAATCGTTTTGTACTCTTATGGATACGGAATCTGCTTCATTTTGACCGAATAAGGGGCAAATGAAACCTAAAAGAAGGGCAATAATGCTTTGTGATTTAGGCTTCAAGAAAAATTGACTTAGTTTTAATGAATAATATTACGGACAAAAATAAAATTTAAAAACGTGAACAAGGCAATAGTATTCTTTCTTACTCTAAGCCTTTTGCTTTTACCTCGCTTTAATTTTGTTGCAAGCTTTATTGCAGCGGAATATAAAATTGATAAAATTGTAATTGATGCAGGGCATGGAGGAAAAGATCCAGGTGCGCTGGGCGGACATTCCAGGGAAAAAGACATTACCCTGGCTGTTAGCCTGAAACTGGGAGAGTATATCAAGGAATACCTTCCGGATGTTGAAGTATTATACACACGCGACAAAGATGTTTTTGTTCCGCTTGTAGAACGTGGAAATTTTGCCAACAAGCACAAGGCTGATTTTTTTATTTCTGTGCATATCAATTCTTTTCCAAAGCCTACTGTAAAAGGATCTGAAGTTTATGTTTTAGGACTGCATAAAACTGAAGAAAACCTCAATGTGGCCAAACGGGAAAATGCTGTAATCTTAATGGAGGAAGATTACGAAGAAAATTACGGTGGTTTTGACCCCAATAAACCCGAATCGCATATTTTGCTATCCATGTTCCAGAATGCCTATATGGAGCAAAGTATTAAATATGCTCAAATGCTGGAGGCTGAATTCAAAACCCGTGCAAAACGCCCCACTCGCGGTGTGAAACAAGCAGGCTTTGTTGTGCTCAATCAAACCACAATGCCCAGCGTACTTGTTGAACTGGGATTTTTGACCAACCAGGAAGAAGAGCGCTATTTGCTTTCTGAAAACGGCCAATCATACATGGCTTCAGCAATGTATCGCTCCTTTAGAGATTACAAAGAAAGAATAGAAAAAAGTACTTTAGAAGGAATTACAATAGACCCTGAGGGGCAACCTGAAAGCAAAGAACCAGTATTGGCAGAATTAGAAACTTCTGAAGAAAAAGTGAAGTCCGCCACACCTGAAGTACTTTTTAAAATACAGTTTTGTGCCACAAAAAAAGTCCTTGAAAAAAATGACAAGCGTTTAGAAATAGTAGACTCTTTTGAAATAGAAAAAATAGAAAGTGGATATAACCGTTATTTGACCGGTGCTTTTACGAATTATAAAGATGCAATTGCACACCGTGATAAATTAAGGGCCAATGGGCTGAGAGATGCATATGTTACGGCATATAAAGAAGGTAAGCGTGTATCTGTTAATCAAGTTTTAAATGCTCAAAAAAAATAACTTTTTTAGCTTTACTTAAATGATTATTTTTGGCGCTGTTCAAAATCGTTCAATTTGAAATTATCCGATGAATTTAAAGTAGGAGTGTTAGCTACCTTTGGTCTGGTAGTAGCAATTTTTGGCTACAGCTATGTTAAAGGCTACAGTTTTTTCTCAGAACCCCGCTATTTTTATGGCGTTTATCAAAAAGTAGATGGCTTAAATCCCTCCGATCCAATTTTAATCAATGGATATAAAGTGGGAAAAGTCCAAAGCATTCAACTAAAAGACTTAAAAAGTGCTCAGATACTTGTTTCTATAAGAATTAATGAAGATGTAGATATTCCTGAAAATTCTACTGCTGATATTATTTCTTCCGATTTACTTGGAGAAAAGGCCATTCAAATCAACATGGGGAATTCTGAAGTGCTTGCCAAAAGCGGTGACACACTCATGACTTCTACAGCAAAATCACTCACTCAGGAAGTCAGTGATCAAATGCTCCCCGTAAAATTAAAGGCAGAGGAATTGTTCAGCTCCATAGATTCACTGGTAACCATTGTCGGGTTTGTACTCCAGGAATCGAATATTCAGAAGAGTTTTCAATCTATTGAAAAAGCTACCAGCCAATTTGAACAAGTGGCCATAAATATTGACACATTGGTGGTTTCTCAAACCAAAACCATTAGTAATATTTTATCTAATATCGAAAATATAACTGCGAACCTTGACAGTAGTGATGAAGAAATTACTGCACTGATCTATAATTTATCGGCAGTTACAGATTCACTTAGCAAAGCCAATCTGGGACAAATGGTCAACAATTTATCTAAAAGCCTGGGTCATATGGCTCAAGTTCTTGATTCAGTAAACCAGGGACAAGGTAGTGTATCCGCATTGATCAACGAGCGTGAATTTTACGACAATCTCAATCGTACTGTAACTGATCTGGATAGTTTACTGGTGGATGTAAAGGAAAATCCCGGCAACTATGTACATTTATCACTTTTTGGTGGTGGCGGGAAAAAGAAAAGGTCAAAAAAATAGTTAGAGTTATTAGATAACTCAAGACTTGCCAATGTTCCAGACTAAACGCTTAAAATTTTATTACCCTCCTGCTTTTTATTGCTGTTTTCTATTACTGTTTTTTATAGCTGAAAAGAGCTATGGACAAAAGCAAAAAATTGAGATTCTCAATGCTAAAAGATTAAACAGTGCAGAACGTAACGGGCAAACTGCCAGGAAGCTCACCGGGGATGTTAAGTTACGACAGGGTGACCTTACACTGAATTGCGACAGCGCTTATTTCTATACCAATATAAATGCAGTAGATGCTTTTGGCAATGTGCATATTCAACGTGGTGACAGCCTTGACATTTATTCTGATTCGCTGAAATACGATGGAGAAAGCAGGGAAGTGCGCTTTTTTGAAAATGTACATTTGCGCGAAAGCCGCCTGAACCTTGATACCCGCCTGCTCTACTACGATATAAAAAATGAAATTGCCAGGTATTATGAAGGTGGGCATGTCTATAATGATGACATTGATCTCAACAGTAAAAGAGGCTATTACTATACAAGCAGTAAAAAAGCATTTTTCAAAGACAGTGTTGTGCTTATTTCAGACGATTATACCATTTATTCCGACACGCTTGAATATCAATATGCCATTGAGCGCCTGGTTTTTCACGGGCCTTCAAATATTATAAGCGAGCAAAACCACATCTATTGCGAATCTGGCTGGTACGATACCCCCACCGGTAAATCCACCTTTGGTAAAAACACAGTACTCCGTTCCGAAGGACAATACCTGGAATCCGACAGCCTATACTATGAACAAGAAACAGATTATGGCATTTCATATGATCGATTTCTGTGGAAAGATGATTCTTTGGGAATTATCCTGAACGCCTATTATGCGGAATTTTATCGCAAAAAGGATGAAATACATGCTACAGACAGTATTCTACTGATCTATATTATGGATATGGACTCGCTTTTTCTCACTTCCGATTCATTAGAAACAGGCAGGGATTCAATCAGCGGAAAACAGGAAATGAATGCTTTTCACGATGTCGTGTTTTTCAAAAGCGATTTGCAGGGACGATGCGATTCTTTGTTTTTTTCCTTTGGCGACTCTACCATTCGCATGTTCTATGATCCGGTTTTATGGAGTAGTGTCAATCAACTCACTGGCGACACTATTGCAATTAGGCTAAAGAACAACAAAGTGGATGAGGTGGATCTTTTAAAAAATGGTTTTATCATTAGTGAAGCTGATGAAGAGCACGGTTTTTACAACCAGATAAAGGGCCGCAATATTTATGGCTATTTTAGAAATAATGAATTGCATAAGATGCTGGTAAAGGGCAATGGAGAAAGTGTCTATTATGGCAAAGACGAGCAGGAAGCCTATATCGGCATCAACAAAGCGCTGTGCAGCAATATGTGGATTTACTTAGAAAACCAAGAAGTATCGCGCATTAGTTTTTTGCAAAAACCGGATGCCGCTTTTACGCCCATACAGAAAATCCATCCCGATGATTTTTTGCTTAAAGATTTTATCTGGCGACCTGATGAAAGACCGGCTTCAAAAGAAGCTATTTATCAGGAGCGCTGAGTCCCTTTTCTTTTGAAGGATGGGGAACCGGAGGATCATCGGGTTTATCAATATTTTTATTGAAAACCCTTTCAACATAATTCCATTGTCCCTTTTTCCATTTATAACCCACATATGTTCCGTCAGGCACATAGGTAAACTGTAAGCCCTTGGATTTATCATCGGGCGCTATTACGTGATCGTGAATAATCATATCCTCGGGTGGATAGTAATTGAAGGAAACATTTGAGTTGACTTTGTATTCTACAATTATCCGGTTTTTGATTGTTGTTTCTTCAGCATCTTCTTCCATTATTTCAAAAACAGGTGCCCCAAAAACAGGTTTTTCATCTTCAAAATAAAGCACATCAGCTACTTTCTTTGTACTCATAGCATCATTCCCATCCCAACCCAGCAAAGTGTAGTAAGTATTTTTTCTGTGTCTAACTTCAAGTATTTTATAATACAGTGCTCCATACCAGGATTCATTGTTCAAAACAGTATCCATTGGATTTTGAATAGAATCGGAATAATCATAGAGCGGATAGAGTTGCAGCGCATTGTCTTCAGTATTCATTTGAATGGCGCCATAAAACCGAAAAGTTTTATTGTTTTTTTGCAATACCCAAGAGAAAATGCGAAAACTATTGTCCTCGGGTTTTAGAATAGAAATAGTTTGTAATTTTTCAAAAGGATAGTGAAATGACCCCGGTATTTTGAGGGCTTTTACCAATTTTGGAATAAATTCAAAACAGGCTTTAGCCCGGTCGTATTCTGTTTCTCCTTCAATGATTTGTTTTGCAATTACAGCAAGGCTGTCCTCCCGCACTTTCAATTGAGGATCATGCTGTATATCTCCTTCCTGTGCAAACAGACCTGTGAAAACGAGCATAAACAAAATGACAAATGCGAGTTGTTTCATTGTGAAAAATTAAGCCTGCCGGTAAAAATCAAACCAGGCAGGCTGTATAACTGTTTCAAGTTAATTGTATTGCGAAAACGTTCCAAAAATTAACAATGATTAATAGCTACTAACATCAAAGCTTCTCAATCACCATAGCAGAAGCTCCGCCCCCGCCATTGCATATGCCGGCACAACCAATTGTACCCCCTTCATTTTGCAATACAGATAACAATGCAATCAATATCCTTGCACCAGAAACACCTACCGGGTGGCCAAGCGAAACAGCACCACCATAAACATTGGTTTTGGCGTGTTCTATTCCCAGTTCCTTAATATTCGCCAGTGCAACTACTGAAAATGCTTCATTGATCTCAAAGAAATCAATTTTATCAATACTCAAACCGGCCTTGGCAATAGCCTTGGGCATTGCTTTGGAAGGAGTAGTGGTAAACCATTCAGGATCTTGTGATGCATCTGCATAGCTCAAAATTCTGGCCAATGGTTTCACGCCTAATTCTTCAGCTTTCTCCTTGCTCATCAATACCACTGCGGCAGCACCATCATTAATCTTGGAAGCATTGGCAGCCGTGATGGTTCCTTCTTTATCAAAGGCCGGTCGCAGGCTTTTTATTTTGTCAAATCGCACACGGTCCAGTTCTTCATCTTTTTCTACCATTACCGGATCACCTTTTCTTTGGGGTACAGGCACTGGGACAATCTCATTTTTAAACTTTCCACTTTCGTATGCTTTCGTAGCGCGATTGTAGGATTCAATGGCATAATCGTCCTGTTCTTCACGACTGAAATTGTATTTTTTGGCACAAACTTCTCCGGCATTGCCCATCATATAGCCTTTGTATGGGTCTTGCAATGCATCGCGGGAAATGGCATCGTAAATCTTATTATCGCCATAGCCATATCCAAAACGAGCCCTATCAAGCATAAATGGCGCTTTCGACATACACTCCATTCCACCCGCAACAATGATATCATTGTCGCCCAGCAAAATACTTTGTGTTGCCAGCATAATGGCTTTCATTCCTGATGCACAAACTTTGTTGACTGTGGTGGTTGGAGTTTCTTTTGCCAACCCTGCCTTTAATGCGGCTTGCTTGGCCGGAGCCTGTCCGAGATTTGCGCTGATCACATTACCGATAAATGCTTCCTGCACCGCTTCCGGTTTAATGCCTGCCCGGTTCACAGCTTCTTTTATAGCCAATGCACCAAGGTCAATGGCTGTCATAGTTGATAATTTTCCTCCAAAAGCACCTAAAGGTGTTCTGGCTACCGATACGATATAAACTTCTTTCATTACTATTCCTTTTTTGTTACAAAACGATCTAGTGCAAAGATAGTTTATCTTAAGGAATCAATGGAGCTGTTAATGAATAGTATGTAGCTAAAACTTATAATGAACAACAGGCAAAGCTGTTTCAACATCAAGATTTAAGGTGTCCCAAATTTTAAGTTCAAGTTGATGTGCAGCATTGAGTTCGCCATGATAGAGCAATACTTTTTCAGGCCCTTCTTTAAAATTCGACAGCCAGTTGAGCAGGTCATTTTGATCCCCATGAGCAGAAAGGCTGTGCATTTGTACAACTTCTGCTTTAATGGTATGCCATTCACCAAAAAATTTAACCTCCTGTGCCCCCGTTGCCAGTGAATGCCCCCTAGTTCCAACAGCCTGAAAACCGGCAAGTAAAATCGTGTTTTTTGAATCTCTGATATGCCTTTCCAAATAATGCAAAATACGACCACCTGTAATCATTCCACTTCCTGCCAGTACTATTTTTGGTGTATCATCAGCCACAAGTCTTTGCGATTCTTTATAATCACTCACCAGAATTACTTCTTTTCGCATTTGATCTACCTCATTTTTGCTGAGTATATGCCAATCAGGGAAATCAAAAAACACATGTGTGGCTTTCACAGCCATAGGACTGTCGAGGTATATTGGCATATTAGGCATATTTTTTTCGCGCATTAACTGAGCAAGCAAATACAAAATTTCCTGGGCACGCTCAACTGCGAAGGTTGGAATAAACAGATTTCCGCCCTTTTCATAGGTTTTATAAATAGCATCCCGAATCAGTTCCTTTGGATTTTCATCAAAATGAAGCCGGTCTCCATAGGTAGATTCCATCAAAACGATATTTCCCTTTTGCAGCACTTTTGGGGGTTCGAGCAACAATGGTTTTTCCTGCCCAACATCTCCTGTAATCACAATTGTTTTAGACCCTGCAAAGATTTCAACTATTGCTCCTCCTAATATATGGCCTGAATGATGAAATTGAAATTTAAAATCCTCATTTATAATTACCATTTCTGAATATTCATGCGCAACAAAAAGCGGGGCTACTTCCTCTGCATCTTCAATATCGTATAATGGCAAAGCTTTTGTGTGTTTCGAATAGCCTCTTTCATTGGCATCAGCAGCTTCTTCTTCCTGTATTTTAGCACTGTCGAGCAAAATAATTTGAGCCAGCTCTATAGTTGGTGGCGTGGCGTGAATAGGGCCTTTAAAACCTTGCTTTACCAATCGGGGCAAATAACCGGAATGATCAAGATGGGCATGAGTTAGAATTACTTCATCAATCTCAAAAGCATTAATTGGAAGATCTTGCCAATTTTTATCGCGCAAATGCTTTAAGCCCTGGAAAAGGCCACAATCGATTAATATTTTCTTTCCCCTGAAGCTGAGCAGGATTTTTGATCCGGTAACCGTACCTGCAGCCCCGTAAAATACAATGTCAATTTCTTTGTTGTCCATGCCCGAAAGATAGGAATAGAAGTTTAAACCCGCTGATTAAATTCAACGTTTCTCAATATGCATCCACATTCCGGTCCTGGGGCGAAGTGTTATTAAAGGATCCATTACAGGTTTAAAACCCTCTTTTAGCTTAAACCTAAAACGCTGTAACAATACTGCCGTGAGAATCTGCATTTCCATCAAAGCAAAATTATTTCCAATGCAAAGCCTGGGGCCACCTCCAAAAGGAAAATAAGCATATTTATGCCGGGCTGCTATTGCTTCTTTGTTAAACCTTTCGGGAATAAATTTATCCGGTTCATCCCACCAACGCGGGTCGCGATGCACTGCAAAAACTGGAAGCAAAACATTGGCATCATCCGGCAAATCGTAACCCATGATATTGTCTGTACCCAAAGATCTTCTACCAATTA
The DNA here is from genome assembly GCA_040877935.1 of Chitinophagales bacterium. Lineage (NCBI taxonomy): Bacteria > Pseudomonadati > Bacteroidota > Chitinophagia > Chitinophagales > Chitinophagales bacterium. The sequence goes on along the minus strand of JBBDNB010000043.1, from coordinate 167,818 downwards.
CCCAGGCTGGTGGATATAGGCGAAGCGCTTCGTCAACGACCATTTTTGTATAACTCAATTGAGGCAGGTCTGCAATACCTGGCTTTCTTCCTTCCAGCACACGATCAATCTCCAAATAGAGTTTGTCGCATTTATCCGGGTTTTGTGCCAGGCAATACAAAAGCCAGCTCATAGCTACTGCACTTGTTTCATGACCGGCAAGAAATATAGTCATACATTCATCTACCAATTGCTGATCGTTCATTTGCTCACCGGTTTCTTCATCTTTGGCTTCCATGAGCATTCCAAGCAAGTCGTCTTTTTGCTCTCCTGATTTTCTTCTGCTACTGATTATACCTCTTACCACTTCATTCAAGGCATCCACTGCTTTGTTTTCTTTAATATTTGCAGGAATAGGAATCCATCTTGGTGGGTGCAGTGGATTTCTTATGCGATTCATAGCAGATTCTAAAACTACATCCAGGCTGCCACTAACTTTAGATACATGAACATCTACATCTGAACTAAAAAGGGATTTTGACACCACTTTTAAAGTAACTTCCATCATTTGGGGAGCAATATTAACCGCTTTGCTGTCGATTTGCCTCTCTAAATCATCCGCTAGTTCGGTGGAAAAATCAAGCATTAGGTCAAAGAGATTTGCCAGCCGCTGCCGGTGAAAAGCCGGTTGAGCAAGCCGCCTTTGTTTGCGCCAAAAATCGCCTTCGCTGGTAAGCAGTCCATTGCCCAATAAAATTTTCAAAATTCGATAAGCAAAGCTTTTGTGGTAGTTTTTGTTGTTGTCCTGAAGTACATGCTTGATTGCATCCGGGTGATGCGCTACATATACTTTCCTAAGTGGATTGCTGACTTTATAGACACTCTCATACTTTCTGCTATTAGACAAAAGAAATTCATATGGATTTTTAAAAAAGTAATAAAGACTTCCGATTAAAGGTTGCTTGTCTGCTTCCGGTGCAGACAAAGATTGTTTTGTTAGTGCTTCCATATGACACTAAATATAGAAAATCCTGTGATGTTTAAGAATTATAAAAAATTGAATTATAATTCAATCTTCCTTCTCAACCACCTCATCATGTATAGCCCGATCAATTGCTGAACGCAATTGCAACAACTCTTCTAAATTGAAGTACTGGGTAGATTCCCACTTACCTTCTTTTTTGTAGAGCTTTTCGATTTTAAAATTCTTGTCAATATACTTTCCGTATTGACCCTCCTTTTCATTTTCCCAAACTGTTACCTTAGCTTTGCCTGCCTTATAGCTTGTTTTAGGTTTGTCCTGGGCAAAAGCAATAAGAGAAAATACAACAAAAGTCAGGACTAATGTGCTTGCTTTTTTCATGAGCTGATAATTTTGGTTTAATCAATAATATTATTGACAATGCGCTTATTATCAATAATATTATAAATATGAAAAAAATATTACAAACACCAAATGTTTTCACATGAAAAGGGCTGGGAATCTGTTGTTGTATTTTTATCTAAGCTAAAGTTGAATCTCACTATTTTTTTAGTAACTTTGCAAAAAATTTTTCGTTCGTTATGCCAAAGATGAAGACCAATGCCAGTGCCAAAAAAAGGTTTAAACTAACCGGTTCAGGTAAAGTAAAAAGAAAGCACGCATTCATGCGTCACATATTGACTAAAAAGTCTAAAGTTCAGAAAAAGCGTTTGTCACAAGCGGGTTTGGTCCACAGTGTGGATGAAAAACGCGTTAAAAGAATGTTGGTAAAAGCTTAATTCAAATCCATAAGAACAACTTAAAAAAAACAATAAAATGCCAAGATCAGTAAATGCAGTAGCATCGAGAAATAGGAGGAAAAAAATCCTGAAGCGCGCCAAAGGTTTTTGGGGACGCAGAAAAAATGTTTATACCGTTGCTAAAAATGCAGTGGAAAAAGCATGGCTCTACTCCTACACCGGGCGTAAACTCAAGAAAAGAAATTTCCGCAGATTGTGGATAGCGCGTATTAATGCTGCGGTTAGAGAAGAAGGACTTTCATACAGCAAATTCATTCACATGCTGAAAGATAAAAACGTAAATCTAAACAGAAAGGTACTAGCCGATCTCGCAGTTAACGATCCTGCTACTTTTAAAGAAGTGGTGAACAATGTGAAATAGCTATAAAACTTAGCTGCAAGAAATATAAAAACGCTGCTCTTTTAAGAGTGGCGTTTTTTTGTGTATGTAAACTGGTCAAAAATCCTTACTAATAAATTGTTATACAAATTGTTGTGTAAAGCAATAAAAATTGTATAAAATTGTAATGATGAAAATTAAACTCCTTCCAATTTTTTTAATCATCCTTTTGGCTTTTGTTAGTGGTGCAGCAATTGCAGCCTATCAAATCGCATTTTGGGATAAAAAAGCTGCCACTTTTATCAATGGCAACTGGATGGGAAATAAAAAAATCAATGCAGGTGATGATAAGCTACTTGCTGCAAGAATTGCCGTAGCTGCTTTATTTGCATTGGATCCTTCAGAAGCGGTTTATCTTGTTGCTGATACTGATGAAAATGGCGATCCGCTCAGCAGTGCCCACAATTATCAAATCACGGGAGATGCAACTAATCTTGATGCCCGTTACTGGAGCATTGTACTTTATGGTTCTGATTATTTTCTTGTCCCCAATGAAGCGGATGTTTTTTCTTACAATAAATACACTACTAAACTTGAAGCAGACAGTAGTTTTACGATAAATATTTCAAGCGATAAAGCAGAAGGAAACTGGTTGCCTTCCGGAAAAGAAGAACAGTTTTATCTTGCTTTGCGACTTTATCACGCTTCTCCAAAACTGATCAAAAATATTGAGCAGGTAGAATTACCGGTGATAAAAAAGATTAAATGAAGAACTATATTCTTTACATACTACTTTTTCTTTTGGTATCAATAGGAGCATATAAACTCACTATCCATGCCACTCCCTATGCAGTTTTGTTTGTCGTGAAATTAATAGGAAATGGAGTCCTGAATGAACCTGTATATACTGAGGCAATTACAGACAAGGAAAGAAGAGTTGTGATGCCCAATCCTGATTTTATATATGTGGCAATGGGTTACAATCTCTACAATGGTCCGGTACGAATCAGCGGAAAAATGCCCGAGGACAGCTATGCATCCGTTGCCCTTTACAATTCAAATACACAAAATTATTTTGTTCTCAATGACAGAGAAACACCGAATAAATCTTTCACCCTGCTATTGTCCCGAGAAGAAAACACCAATCCTAATAAGGATGAAAGTTCACAGCTCATTTCCTCACCTTCAGGCTTAGGAGTGGTTTTAATGCGTATTCTTGTAAAAGACAAAGACAATCTTTCTTATTTTAGGGAAATACAACAAAGCTTTAAGGCTGAGGTAGTAGAAGAGTAGCAACCAGTTATTCATAAACACTGATTATCAACTTTCTGCTTCCGCCAGAATTTCTGAACTCGCACAAATAGATTCCCTGCCAGGTTCCCAATGCCAATTTTCCTTTTTCAATAGGAACTGAAACTGAGAAACCCAACAAGGCACTTTTAATATGTGCCGGCATATCATCCGGTCCCTCGGCAGTGTGGGTATAATAGGGTTGGTTCTCGGGAACCAATTTGTCAAATACCGTATCAAAATCATCACGCACAGAAGGGTCTGCATTTTCATTAATGCTCAATGAAGCAGAAGTATGCTGAATAAAAACATTGAGTATTCCGTTTTCAGGAAGTTTGGGCAGAGCACTCAAAATTTCATCAGTAATCAAATGAAATCCCCTGCTTTTGGGAGATAATAAGACCTTATAATGACAAACCATAGTGTTTTAGACTCTTTATATAGTGTATTTATGACTAAATTCGCAGCGCAAAATAATCGCTTTGGAAGAGAGTAACAAAAAAAGAGTTCGATTTGAAGATATAAAGAAAGCTTCAGGTATTTTCAAATATGTATTGCCCTATAAATTTTCTTTTATAATTGGGAGTATATTTTTGGTTTTTTCGAGCCTCACGGGCCTGATTTTCCCTTATATTACAGGGAAGCTTGTAGATGCTGCAACAGGTGAATTTCAATATTTTGAAAATATCAACCTTATTGCTTTGGGGCTTGTGGGTGTTTTGCTTTTGCAGGCTATCTTTTCATATATGCGCGTTATTCTCTTTGCTAATGTTAGCGAGAAAGCAATGGGCGATATCAGAAATGATCTTTTCAAAAAAATCATCGGCCTGCCTTTTCCTTTTTTCGAGGAAAGAAGAATTGGAGAACTTGTGAGCAGGATAACTGCCGATGTCACACAAATACAAGACACCTTATCGGTAACTCTTGCAGAGTTTTTTCGGCAAATCGCAACCCTTGTTATTGGAATAGCCATAATTTTTATTACCTCTACCAAGCTTACACTCTTGATGTTGGCTACTTACCCACCCATTGTTATTGTAGCCTTTATATTTGGCAAATACATTCGCAAGCTTTCCAAACAAACCCAGGATGCACTGGCTGATGCCAATACAGTAGCTGAAGAATCCTTTCAGTCTATACAAACTGTAAAATCATTTGCAAATGAAGTTTATGAAAGCTTGAGGTTTTCAGGAGAAATAAAACAAGTTGTAGGATTTGCATTAAAAGCAGCAAAATACCGGGCAGCCTTTATTTCCTTTATAATTTTTGGGCTTTTTGGAGGTATTGTACTCGTACTTTGGTATGGAGCCGGGCTGGTTGAAAAAGGGGAAATGACAATTGGCGATCTGACCGCATTTATTATCTACACTACATTTATTGGTGCCTCTGTTGGTGGCATGGGGGATGTATATGCCAAAATTCAAAAGACCATTGGTTCTTCAGAACGGATTAAAGAAATCCTTGAAGAAGAATCTGAAATTGAAGTAAACAGCGATAGAAAAATAGCTAAAGTAGGTTTGAAAGGAAAAATTGAATTAAAATCGCTTTCCTTCTTTTACCCGAGCAGAAAAGACATTACAGTAATAAAGGACATTGATCTAAGAATAGACCCCGGTAAAAAACTTGCCTTGGTCGGTCCAAGTGGAGCAGGTAAATCAACCATTATTCAATTGATTTTAGGTTACTATAAAGATTACATAGGGGAAATACTGTTTGACGGCAGAGACTTAAAAAGCTTTCAAGTTGACGCTTTAAGAAAAGAAATTGCACTTGTTCCGCAGGAAATCATTCTGTTTGGGGGAAGTATAAAAGAAAATATTGCCTACGGAAACCCAGATGCTACAGAAGCAGAGATAATGGAGGCTGCTGAAAAAGCCAATGCACTGGAGTTTATCGAATCCTTTCCCGAAGGCCTTGAAACCCTTGTAGGCGAAAGAGGTGTAAAACTCAGTGGGGGCCAAAAACAACGCATTGCTATTGCAAGAGCCATACTCAAAGATCCCGTAATATTAATTCTTGATGAAGCTACAAGCTCATTGGATGCAGAATCGGAATCCCTGGTTCAAAGTGCACTCAATCGGTTGATGGAAAATCGAACCAGTATTATAATTGCACATCGCCTTTCAACCATCCGCAATGCTGATCAAATAGCAGTGATTGAAAACGGAAACATAGTGCAACAAGGCAATCACGATATGCTCTTAAAAGACAAGAATGGATTGTATGCCAATCTTACCCAGCTTCAGATCAGCCAATAATACCACTGATAAACTCAGCATTTCTACTTGCTAAAGAAAACCCAAGTCTCCAATTGTTCTGCTATCTGGCAGAGTATATTCATCGCTTTCAACACCTGGATAAAAGTGTAACCTATTACATTGTTTTTCGTACAAGTTGGATGAGACAAACTAAAAACTCATTTAGACATTAAACCAATTATTATGAAAACGCTCATTAAAAAGCAAAATTTATGGTTAGGCCTGCTCTTTGCAGGATTTACCTTTCTCGTACCGAATTCCATGGTTTATGGAGCAACAGTAAGTTCTATTACTAGCGGAAACTGGAATGATGATGCAACTTGGGATGGCAATGCTCCTGGAGCAGGAGATACAGCAAATATTATGGCCGGACATACTGTTAATGTAACTGCAAATGCTACTATTTCACAAGTAACCGTCAATGCCAATGATACTGATCCTTCAACCTTGGAAGTAAAATCAGGCGTAAAACTTACAGTAACTGATAGAATTTTTATAGAGGCCACAGATTTTAATGCTTCCAGAATATTGGTTTTTGGAGAATTAGAAGCACAAGGAGTTATTGCATTTAATGGCGTATTTGCTTCCGGTCTTGCTAGAATAGAGATTAGAGATGCTTCAAGTTATATAAAAATCGCAGGTGAAATTGATGGTAATGGAAGTAAGGGTGAAATTTTTTCTGATGGAACAATTGGAACAATTGAATTTAGCAGTTCCTCTGCACAAGATATCCCAAGTTTATATCACGATTATTATGATCTTATACTCAGTGGTATTTCAACAAAATCATTAAGCGATAACATTGTCATAAACAACAATTTATCAATCAATAGCTCTACTGCGTTTGACGCGAGCGCCAGCAATTACAACATTTCCATTGGCGGCAACTGGGTCAATAACGGTGGTACTTTTAATGCGAGAAATGGAATGGTGACATTTAATGGAACAACTGCTCAAGCAGTCACTTCCAATAATGAAGATTTCTACAACGTTACTTTCAACAATACTGCTTCAGGAATTACCTTGAATGACAATATGAATGTTATTAACAACTGCACCATGACTGATGGAGTGGTTCATACCGGTTCAAATACACTTACTCTGGAATCAACTTCTGCTGCAAGTATGAGTGGCTTCTCAGATACCTCTTTTGTAAATGGAAATTTAAGAAGATACATAGCTTCGAATACAGATGCTTACGCATTTCCGGTTGGAAATGGTGGTAGTACTACCAATTATTTTAGGGCAGATATTGTCAACAACAACATGGAGAGTGTATCCTATATAGACGCAAGCTTTGGTTCATTAGTCAATCATAATGATGCTGATATGAATGTAGAAGATTCCTGGATATATTACGATGCAGTACATACTTCAGGCATGTGGACCATAGAGCCAAGCAGCCAGCCCTCAGCAGGCGAATATGATGTGCGTTTGTACATTGCCAATATTTCCGGCCTATCTGATAATTCTTTTGCGCCAATTAAAAGACCAAATGGCAGTACAGGAACAGCATGGACTGCCGATGGAAGATTAAGTGGAGATGGTGGTGAAGGCCGTATGGCTTCTGAAGATTATACTGTTCGTTTTGAACTAAGCAGCTTTTCAGAAATTGGTGTTGGAACAGGTGAGCCAACGGGACTTGGTTTGCCCATAGAGCTTTTAGAGTTTGCGGGTAAAAAATCAGGGAGTTCTGTGGCGCTGCAATGGGTTACAGCCACTGAGATCAACAATGATTACTACAGCCTGGAACGGAGCCTCGATGGCATTAATTTCACTAGCATAGCAACAATCAATGGTGCAGGGAACAGTTTGGAACAATTAAACTATCAGCATTTCGATAGCGATCCTGCTGATGGCATTAATTATTACAGGCTGAAGCAAACAGATTTTGACGGTACTTATACTTATTCAAGTGTGATTTCTGTTGAATTTTCAAACCCTGAAAACAATATCCTTACAGCAAATATTTACCCGAACCCCGTAAACTCTGGAACTGCTGTTAAAATTAACTTCAGCAACCCCATTACTGGAAATCCAAATGTTCAAATTTACAGTGCAGGTAGTGGAAAAATGGTTTTCAACCAGCAAATCAACAATGAGAACGCAAAAGTTGATGTGCCTGCAAATCTGAGCAGCGGTTTGTATTTCGTAAGAATCAGTACAGATAATTGGGAGCACAACCAGAAATTAGTAGTGCAGTAAACAACCTCGGGGCAAGCCCACGAGGCATTGAAAAAATACTTTTGATTACGAGGCAAGCCTCGGTGCACCCGCCTGCATAGTCGGGCAGGTTTAAATCTCGATTATCGAGTAAAATCAACTCTCAAGAAAAGCTTTCAGGATTTTTAAAAACTCCTTAGGAGATTCAGCATGTACCCAATGTCCGGCATTGGGTACTGTTTTTATTACAGCTTTTGGAAATTGCTTTTTAATCAAAGCTTCATCTGCTTTTTGAATATAGGGTGAATGCTCTCCTTTTAAAAACAATACATTTCCTTCAAAAACACCATTTGGAAGTACTTCACTGATTCTATCATAATTTTCCCAAAGTGCATCAAGATTCATTTTCCAGGTGAAATTATCCGAACTCCCAAGCCTGTCGAGGTTTTTTATTAAAAACAGCCTGATGGCTTTTTGTGGTATGTATTTGGCCAGTACTTCCTCCGCCTCATTTCTTGATTCAATTTCATCAATAGGCACGGCCATTAAAGCTTTGAAAATATCATCGTGACCACGGCCATAGGCTTTGTTTGCAATATCTACTACAATAAGTTTATTCACTCTGTCGGGATTTTTAATGGCAAACAACATCGCTGTTTTACCGCCCATAGAATGTCCCAGGATATTTGCCTTTTCAATTTCTTCACTGTCCATCAATTCAAGTAAATCCTGTTGCATCGACTCAAAAGTATGTTCCTCTGAATGCGGTGATTTTCCGTGGTTTCGCTGATCCACAATATACACCTTGTAGTCATCACTCAGTTTTCGCGCTATACTTTGCCAATTGTCTAATGAGCCAAGAAGACCATGCAGAATAATAAGTGGTTCGCCTTTTCCAAAAGATTTATAGTTGAGCCGCATAATGGTTTTATGAATTTTTTATCTACAAAAAATACTATTTACCGTTTTCTAAATCATCATAAATATCTCTAAAACCACCACGCTTTACATTTCCTAAATAGTAGTTAATCAACACTTTATAGTATCTCAGCAATAATTGATGCCTCTTAAAAAAGATTCTATATTTCTTTAAAAAACTCACTAATACATCTTTTTTCGTTTCATTAAATAAGGCAAAAGCACTTGCCTAAACCCTTTATTGATATCTGCTTCTACAAATTCAATACGGTATTGTGCACATTTTAATTTCAGTGCCTCCTCAAATGCTTTGATCTGTTCTTTGTAATGGCTACGTACTTCATTGGCCTGCAACTTCAGTTTTTCACCACTTTCAATATCCACAAACTCGTAAGGCCGGTTTTCAAATTCAAAATCCAACTCATGGCGCTTATCAACTACATGAAAAAGGATGACCTCGTGTTTATTGTATTTCAAATGCTGCAGAGCCGAGAAAAGCGCATCATTGTCAGCATTGCTGTCAAACATATCGCTAAAGATTACCACCAAAGAACGCTGATGGATACTGTCTGCTATTTGATGCAAAGCATCTGCTGCTGAGGTACTTCCTTTTTCCTCTTCGAGATTGAGGTATTGCTCGAGATAAGATGTAAGCAAGCTTTGATGTACCTGTGTTGACTTAGCTTTTGTATGCACTTCTACTTTATCCCTGAACACGGAAAGCCCAACTGCATCGCGCTGCTTTTTCATAAGGCGAAACATTGCAGCAGCACATACTATAGAAAAATTAATCTTGTTTTTCTGCTGATCCCTGGGAAAATACATGGAAGGAGACGCATCGAGTACAATCTGACAGCGCAGGTTGGTTTCTTCTTCATAGCGCTTAACATATAACCTGTTGGTACGGGCATATACTTTCCAGTCGATATTGCGGACAGACTCACCCTTGTTGTAGAGCCTGTGTTCAGCAAATTCTACAGAAAACCCGTGATAAGGACTTTTATGTAAGCCGATAATAAAGCCTTCGACTACCTGCTTTGCAAGGAATTCAAGCTTATCTATCTCGTGAATGTCATCTAAAGATTCTAAATGCTTTGCCAATTCTAAACACTTTTTATTTTTCCTAAAAATAAGAAAGGGAAGCTAAACACCTCCCTTTCTAAAACATTTAATACCCACAATTCTTATAAATGGGCATCGATTTTTTCTGCAAGTACATTTTTAGGAACTGCTCCAACTTGTTTGTCTACTACTTCTCCATTTTTAATAAACAAAATAGTAGGGATATTTCTTATGCCAAATTTGCTGGCCACACCAGGATTTTCATCGACATTCACTTTGCCAATTTGCGCTCTTCCTTCATATTCACCAGCCAGTTCTTCCACAACAGGAGCAATTGCACGACATGGGCCGCACCATTCTGCCCAAAAATCTACCATTGTTACTTTATCAGATTTTAGTACTTCATTTTCAAAGTTTGCATCTGTGATTTCTAATGCCATTTCAGTTGATTTTTATGATTCAATAATTTACTGCAAATGTAACAATTAATACCCGAATTAGTTTTTGATAATTTGCTTTTACAAAACCTATTCATAGCCTGTAATTTTCAATATAAGAAATCCATCAAAGCTTACTTGCCAAGTTTATTCATATAAAAATCAACTCTAACTAAATTTTATTAAAGCCTCATCAATGCACCTTCACATTTAAAAACTCATGTTCTTGAAATGATTCAATCAACTCGGAACAAACTTCTACCCTGTATTTTTTCGACCCTAAATTCACGCCTATTTGTTCTTCTATATCTACCAACTGAATGGTCAGTTCGTCTTTTCCTGTATATTCATTTACCAGGGTTTCTAATTCATCAATAAATATAGGTTTTATTTTATCTAACGGGATTGATACTGTCAAATTAAAATTTTTCTTCTCTCTTACATTGGAGAGCAAATCTATTTGTTGAATATTAAAAACCAACTCCTCTTTATTATCACCCCATCCCCTTTCCTGAACTGTGCCTTCTATAAATAAATACCAGTCTTTCACCATGAATTCTTTGAAATTCATATAATCCTTTGAAAAAAGTCTGAATTCCATTGTACCTGAATAATCTTCGATGCTAAAAGTACCATAGGGTTTCCCTTTTTTGCTAACGAGATGCGCTGCATTGGTTACAATTCCACCAATTTTAATTTTGCGCTTATAAAACTCCTGCAAACCTGCACTCTTCAAATCAGCAATACGTGTATTGACCAGATAATCCATTTCTGTTTTAAAATTGTCCAGTGGATGTCCGCTCAAATAAATACCAATATATTCTTGTTCAAATCGCAATTTTTCCATTAAATCCCAGGGATTGGATTCCGGTACTTTTGGCTCTTGAATATCTTCCATCACAGTATCACCAAATAGCGAATTTTGCATAGTGACTTTGTTGTTCTTATACATTTGCCCATATTTCACTGCTTTTTCAATAACAGTGATATCCTCATCCTGAATTTTAGAAAAATATCTGGCCCTGTGAAATCCTTCAAAAGAATCCAGTGCACCGGCATAGGCCAGGCTCTCCAGACATCGTTTATTGATCTGTCTTAAATCCACGCGGGTAGTGAGGTCAAAAACACTTTTAAAAGGACCATTCATTTTACGCTCACTCACAATTGCTTCAACAGGGCCCGAACCAACTCCTTTAATACCTGAAAGGGCAAAGCGTATTTGTCCTTCTTTATTCGGCATGAATTTAAAAGCACTTTCATTCACATCGGGTCCCAAAACAGGGAGTTGCATCCGTTTGCATTCTTCCATGAAAAAGGTCACCTTTTTGATATCACTCATATTGTTGGTGAGTACTGCCGACATGTATTCTGCCGGATAATTGGCTTTCAAATAAGCTGTTTGATATGCAACCCATGCATAGCATGTTGAATGTGACTTATTAAAGGCATAACTCGCAAAGGCTTCCCAATCTTTCCATATCTTTTCAAGCACATCTCTCGAATGCCCTCTTTCTTCTCCCTGGTCAAGGAATTTAGGTTTGAGTTCTTCCAGCAAACTGAATATTTTTTTACCCATAGCTTTACGCAAAACATCTGCTTCGCCTTTTGTGAATCCGGCCAGTTTTTGGGAAAGCAACATCACCTGCTCCTGATATACTGTAATACCATAAGTTTCTTTCAGGTATTCTTCCATATCATCCAAATCGTACTTTATCTCCTCTACTCCGTGCTTTCGTTTGATAAAACTGGGGATATATTCCATCGGTCCGGGACGATACAATGCATTCATGGCAATTAAATCTGCAAATTCAGTAGGTTTTAATTCCCTTAAATGCTTCCTCATCCCAATCGACTCGTACTGGAATATTCCTACTGTATCCCCTCTCTGAAAAAGTTTATAGGTTTCTTCATCTTCAAGGGATATATTGTCCATATCCAATTCTATACCCTGTCGCTCTTTTACAAGTTGAACAGTGTGCTTGATCAAAGTCAATGTCTTTAATCCAAGAAAGTCCATTTTCAACATTCCTGCTGATTCTACTACAGCATTGTCAAACTGTGTACAAAACATCCCGGTATCTTTTGCGCGGGCAATGGGCACATAATTGGTAATATCATCCGGGGTGATAATTACTCCACAAGCATGAATTCCGGTATTCCTCACTGAACCCTCAATAACTCTTGCCTGATTGATCGTTCTTGCAAATTCATCATTGCCTTCAGCGATGCTGATGAGTTGCTTAGCGTTATTTATATCTTCAGGAGTTTTTAGTTTGTCCAACATTTCCTTTGGTGACCATGAAAATATTTTACTGAGTTTTGACATATCCGGTACCAACTTTGCAAGTCGGTCGGCCTCGCTGAGCGGAATATCAAGCACTCTTGCAGTATCGCGAATTGCAGATTTGGCAGCCATAGTACCATAAGTCATAATCTGCGCAACCTGGTTTTCCCCGTATTTATCAATCACATAATCAATAACTTTCTGCCGCCCTTCATCATCAAAATCAATATCAATATCCGGCAATGAAACTCTGTCCGGATTTAAAAAACGCTCAAAAAGCAGGTCGTACTCAATCGGGTCGATATTGGTAATGCCAATGCAGTACGCCACTGCCGAACCGGCTGCTGAGCCCCTGCCCGGCCCTACCGAAACACCTAATTCCCTGGCTTTGCTGATAAAATCTGCTACAATTAAAAAATAACCAGGATAGCCTGTTTTCTTAATGGTTTCCAATTCAAAATCGAGGCGCTCCCTGATTTCATCTGTAATTTCAGAATAGCGTTTTGCTGCACCTTCGTAGGTCAGGTGGCGCAAATAACTGTTTTCTCCAATTTTAGCATCGGGATCTTTTGTGTCTTTTGGATCTTTAAATTGATCTGGAATTTCAAAATTCGGAAGCAGCACTTTTCTTTTCAGTTCATAGGCTTCTATTTTCCCATCAATCTCAGCAGTAGTTGTTATGGCTTCGGGCAAATCGGCAAAGCGTTCGATCATCTCCACTTTCGATTTGATATAAAATTCATCATTTGGAAAGCCAAAGCGGAATTCGCGCCCCCGCTTGCCAATGTATTTTTTCGGAGTACTTACATTTTCTGCATCTTTCACACAAAGCAGGATATCATGCGCAGAGGCATCTTCTCTATTCGTATAGTAGGTATTGTTGGCTGCAAAATATTTGACATTGTGTTTCTTGCAAAATTTCAAGAGCGTTTGATTCACTACATCTTCCTCTTCCAGGCCATGCCGGTTGAGTTCTGCATAAAAATCAGCCCCAAAATTTTCTTTCCACCAAAGAAAAGCCTCCTCGGCCTGGGGCTCTCCCACATTTAAAATCAAATGCGGAATCTCGCCCCACATTCCTCCTGTAGTGGCAATTAGATCATCTTTGTATTCCAGTAATAACTCCCTGTCAATTCTGGGCAAATAATAAAAGCCCTCGGTATAGGCGTAAGAGGATAATTTTGCCAAATTGTGGTAGCCATTTTTGTTTTTAGCAATAAGAACAGTTTGATAGCCATCGTCTTTATTGCTTTTATCATTCCGGTCTTTACAAAGATTGAGCTCACATCCGATAATGGCTTTTATGTCGTGATTTGCCGCTTCAGTGACAAACTGAAAAGCCCCCATCATATTTCCGTGATCGCACATAGTTATAGCTGGCATTTCCAATTCTTTGGCCCGCGCTACAAGGGATTTTATATTGGTGGTTGCCTGTAAAACTGAAAACTGTGAATGGCAATGCAGATGCACAAATGGAACATCTTCAAGGGAAGATTTTGCGGCTTCTGTTTCAGATTTTGAAGGGCCACTTTTCTTTTCATGTTCATATTGACTTGCCTTTTCAAAATTATCCGCATCGAGATCAGGAGCTTCATAGGCAATTAAAGCCACATCTTCGACTTCATCGGTTTTAATAATTCTGCGCTTGAGCAGCTCAAAAAAGCAGCGTGTAGTAGCATCTACATCATAGGCGGCATCGTGGGCAGCTTCAAATTTATGCCCAAAGAGCTTTTCGTGCAATTCTTCTAATTTGGGAAATTTGAATTGCTTGCCCCTTCCTCCCGGCAAGGCACAATAGGCTGTACTTAACCGCTGTGTGTCTAAGGAAGGGATATCCAATAAGTTGCTTTCCTTTTGCTGGCGAAAATATTCACAGCCGACCACATTTACATCAAATTGCACATTGTGCCCAACAAGGTACTGCGAGAGGCCTACATCTTTTCCAAATTCTTCAAGCACAAAACTTAAGTCATGGCCTTCCGCTTCAGCACGTTCAGTAGTGATGCCATGGATATTTGCTGCATTAAAAGGAATATTAAAACCATCGGGTTTGACAATGTAGCTTTTCTGATTGAGCAACTTACCGTTTACATCATGCAATTGCCATGCGAGCTGCACCATTCGCGGCCAGGAATCGGTATCGCTTACAGGTGCTTTAAAATCGAGCGCAAGGCCGGTGGTTTCAGTGTCAAAAATGAGAAACATAGAATACTGCTTTAAATGAATGATCAAAATTGACAGGTATGCTTATAGAAAGCGGTAATAAATCCGGTCAATTAATGGAAGAACAGTAAATATAAGTCAGCAAAAACTTGATCTGAAAAAAGCGAAAAGAAACTTACTGACAATTAATGCACTTTTCTTTGGTTTTGCATTTAAAGTAAAAAACCAAAGCAAAAATTACAAGGTTCATTCAGAGCGAAGTGCCCGCCTGCCCCCCGCCCGTATCGAGGTACGTTCGGGCAGGCGGCAGGGCAGGAAGAATCTGGTCAACCCAAAGCATAGGCTTACGTAATGCATCCAACCAGATTGCCACATTTTTCTCCATTGCATTACGAAAAATTTGCAATGACGTACTTGATTGTTAGGTTTACTGCACCTTCACCTTGTAGCCCATTTTGCGAAGCTCCTGGGCTACTTTTTCCTTGAATTTACCCTGGATGAGTATTTCGCCATCTTTAACAGAACCACCTGTTCCACATTTGTTTTTAAGGGTTTTCCCCAGGTCTTTGAGGTCATCTTCCGAGCCCACAAAATCTGCCACTACGGTCATGATCTTGCCTTTGCGGTGGCGGGCATCGAGCAATACCCTGAGTTGTTGATCGCCCGGTTCTGGTGTTTCAATATATTCTTCCTCTGCGCTGGTGTCCACATCGGGATTGGTGGAATAGACCAGGCCGCCTTGTTTGTTTTTGTTTGACATATTGCAAAGTTAGTACGCTTTTTAGAAGATGAAAAAAGTGAATTATAACAATGTTTTCTTGGCACTTGTGTTGGTAAAGTATATTTTTGAATACATAATCACAAAAAAGTTTTTATATGTCAATAATCTGCATGAGCTATGTGGTCAAAATGATATTGTATAAATTTAAATACCATCAATAAAAATGAAAGTATCAATACTACTGATCATATCATTTTTGTCAATCAACATTGCTTTCACGCAATCCGATACTTTAAGAATTTCTCCAACATTAAAAGCAATTGGAAAATACGACAATAACGATAAAGAGCATGGCCAGTGGATTTATTTTTATCTAACCGATTCAATTCAATCTAAAGGAAATTATGTTCATGGTTTGCCAACTGGACAATGGATAAACTTCTACCCTGATGGGAAGAAACACAATGAAGTATACTACAGCAATGGTTTAAAAGAAGGTAAGTTTATAGAATGGGACTATGAAAAGAATGAAATAAGAGAAGTCCATTTTCACAATGATACCTTGAACGGGCTTGCTACTTGGACTCATTTTGAAGGATATAAAATTATCACTGGGGAATACCTAAATGGACTTCAACACGGAACTTGGACATGGTATTATCCAAACGGTCAAATGGAAAGCACAGGAGATTTTATAAATGGGAAAAAAGAAGGGCGTCATTATTGGTTCAATATTGATGGAAGTATAAGAGCGTATGAAGATTACAAAGATGGAGAAGTAATTAAAAATGAATAAATGTTGATAACATGCGTCTAAAAAAATACTAATTCCCGTCAGGTTGCTAGTGTTTTATTTTTTTATAGCACACAAAAAAAGCACGCATTCCCAAAACTCTTAGCTCAACTGCAAATGTGCACCAGTTTAGTGCAAATCTCTAAAACTTTGATTTTGATGCGTATTTGGTGTACTTTTACATCATAAATCTAAAGTTATGGCCAGACAAAGTATTTCATTCACAGAACCTAATGACAAGTGGTTAAAAAGCTTAATCGCTAAAAAGGAATATTCGAGCAAAAGTGAAATCATCAACGATCTGATCCGGCAAGCCAGAAGCCAGCAAAAACAAGTTGATTGGTTAAAACTAAAATTAGAAAGGGCCGAAAAGAGTGGGTTTACTTCCGATTCTAAAGCAGATATTTTGAAGCAGTCCAAAGATTTACTTAATGACCTATAAATTAAGCAATGAAGCCAAAAATGACCTTATTAGAATTCATCAATTTGGCATCACAAAATTCGGAGTAGATCAAGCTGATAAATATTTCAACACCTTTTTCGAATACTTTGATATTATAGCTGAAAGACCATACTCATTTGAATCTGTTGACTACATCAAACCAGGTTATAGGCGTTGTGTATGTGGTTCTGACAGCATTTTTTATAAAATCGAAAACAATGTAGTTGAGATTATGGCCATTATTGGACAGCAAGACATTAACCTTATACTATAAACCTATGTATAGTACCTTTCAGGTTCTGCATGACACTTTAGATTTGGAGTTAAATTCAATCCTCCGCCAACAAACTCAAATCCAAAATAGGCGCGGAATGGGTCAATGCACCCACGGAAATAAAATCAACCCCGGTTTCGGCATAACTCCTAACCGTAGAAAGGTTGATGCCGCCTGAGATTTCCGTTTCCATGCGCTTGTCAATCAATTGCACAGCTTTTTTTGCTTCTTCTACTGTGAAATTATCCAGCATAATGCGATTGGCAACTTCATTCTTCAAGACTTCCCTGACCTCGTCAATATTCCTGGTTTCGATTTCCACCTGCAAATTGGTATTGTTTTCCTGCTGGTATTTTTTCACTGCGTCCAGCGCTTTTGAAATACCACCTGCAAAAGCAATGTGGTTTTCCTTGAGCATGATCATATCGTACAAGCCAAAGCGGTGGTTCTCCCCTCCTCCGTGTAAGACCGCTTGCTTTTGCAATGCACGGAGCAATGGCGTGGTTTTCCGCGTATCCAGGATTTTAACCCCGGTACCTTCCACAGCCTCAACAAATTGGCGGGTCAAACCTGCCACACCGCTCATACGCTGCAAAAAATTCAAGGCCAACCTTTCACCGGCAAGTATTGAACGGGCCGAACCTTTGATCAACATTACCTTGTCTCCATTGGCAACAGGCTCTGCATCTGTTTTTACAGGTTCTATTTCCAAAACAGGATCTACCTGCTTAAATACCTCACATGCCACAGCAATGCCAGACAATACCCCATCTGACTTGGCATAGATAAAAGCTTTTTGATTGGAATTTTCGGGAATACATGCTTTTGCACTGTGGTCGCCCTCTCCAAGGTCTTCGGCAAGTGCAAGGCGAATTAACTCATTTAATTGCATGAAATGGCTTTAATCGTTCTCAAAGCGAATTTCCTGAATCAGGTATTTGTCACCTTTCTGCTTCACATACACGTAGGTGCGGTAATTGGCTCCTCCTGATGAGGCATAATTACCAATTCCATAGTGCGAACCTTCAGCTGAATTGCCCTGATGCACAAACTGAAAGGATTTGGGCGGGTTGCTGTTGAAAAATTTCTTCAAAATCATTTCCGCCTGCGATTTAGAATAGACATCATCGCTGTTTACAATGGTGATTTCAACAGAATTGTCAAAATCGCGCGCCAATTGTGATGCATTGCCTGTTTGCAGCGCAAGCGTAATTTCATCCAATACATCCTGTGCAAAAAGCATTGGTGTATTTATTACAAGCATTAATAGAATCAATATTGCATTTCTGAGTTTCATGTGTTGCATTTTTCAATATAAAGCTAAGATTGTGCCAAATTAAGGAAATCAATGAAAAATTAATTCCTATGCGGGATATTATTTAAATTGGGTTATACAGTTAGGAATCATAATGACATTCAATTTTCAGTGACTAATCCCTGCTGCTAAAATAACCACAAAGTCACAACAACACTATACATGACGGTTTTACAGGAAATAAATTGATGTTTATGTATTGATTAAATTAGCTGATATTCTTCCTTAAAAAGTCTTTGTGCCTCTGAGACTTAATGGCAAAATATCTGCATTTCATCTGTAAACAAAACATTTGGGCTAAAAAAAATGAACAATTCCCCTATTTCAATGTCTGCTGTTTGTACTTTTGAAACACTCAATCTATAATTTTGGCAAATAACAAGATCAATTTGAAAGGGTTTATAATCTGCATATTTAGCATGTGCCTTTTGCTCAGCGCATGTTCTGATATAAAAGTACGTCCACAGGAAGATATTTATTTTTCGATCTCGCCTTTTATAGATAATCTGGCCAATGAGTTGGAGAATAAAAATGCAGCATTATCAAAACAGGCTTTATTAAATGGGAAACAAGACAGTTCACTAATACAGAATGTCAATTGGGAAAATGAACTGAGTATTTTCAAAGAAGCAGAAATCAATAAAACAGCTTACAAAGGGAAAATTGCGGTTGACAGCAATGTAAATAAGCTGGGACAACAAGTTTTAAACTATAAAACTGATGACAAGAAAATCCGTGTCAAAAGCCTGAGTGTCACTAAAGATCAAAATGGCAATATCCAACACATTGAAATAAAAATGGCGACAAAGAATACGCTGTATCATTCAGTACAGCATCTGGAATTGTTCCCTGACAGAGGATTTAATGTATCGGGTGCACAAAACATTATTCAGCTCAGTGCTGATACATTCAGTTTAGAAGGCCGCTTTATCTTCGAATAAACACTACTTCTGTTTCAATTCAGCAAAATATTTATAGAAATAAGGAATGGTTTCTATGCCTTTGTAGAAATTAAAAAGGCCAAAATGCTCATTTGGTGAATGAATGGCATCACTGTCCAGGCCAAAGCCCATTAAAATGGTTTTCAGTCCCAATATCTGCTCAAACAAAGCCACAATAGGGATACTGCCGCCTGAGCGGATTGGAATTGGCGTTTTACCAAAAGTCTTTTCCATTGCTTTTTCTGCGGCTTTGTATGCTTCTGAATCAATAGGAGTGACAGCGGGCAAAGCCCCATGGTGTTTTTCTACTTTTACTTTAACTGAAGCTGGTGCAAGTGATTGAAAATAATTGGTAAATAATTCCGTGATTTCATCATCATTCTGATTTGGTACCAGGCGCATAGAGATTTTAGCATGTGCTTTGGAAGGTAAAACTGTTTTTGCACCTTCTTTGAGATAACCACCCCATATTCCGTTTACATCTAAACTTGGCCTGATAGATGCCCGCTCTAAAGTAGTATATCCTTTTTCTCCGGCAACTGCATCAATATCAAGATGTGCTTTATAATCTTCCAAACTAAAAGGAGCTTCGGACATGGCTTTACGCTCCTGTTCAGCAACTATTTCTACTTTATCGTAAAAGCCGGGAATGGTGATTTTTCCGTCTTTATCTTTTAAACGGGCAATCATATCACAAAGGACATTAATAGGGTTGTCCACCGCACCACCGTAAATACCGGAATGCAGGTCTCGATTAGGGCCTGTTACTTCCACTTCCACATAGCTTAAGCCCCGCAATCCTGTTGTGATGCTTGGATTTTCATTGCTCAATGTGGCCGTATCCGAAATCATAATGACATCGCCATCCAACCGGTCTTTGTTTTCCTTGAGCCATACACCCAAATTAGCAGACCCAACTTCTTCTTCTCCTTCTATCATGAATTTGATGTTGCAAGGCAAATTGCCCTCTTTCTGCATCATTTCAAAAGCCTTGATGTGCATATACATTTGACCTTTGTCATCCGATGCGCCACGGGCATATATTTTATCGTCCTTTATCACAGGCTCAAAGGGTGGTGAGTTCCACAGTTCGTATGGATCGGCAGGTTGTACATCGTAATGTCCGTAAACCAAAACAGTGGGCAGCTCTGGATCTACTATTTTTTCAGCATAAACAATGGGGTATCCCTTGGTGGGTGATACTTCAACCAAATCAGCCCCAGCTTCTTCAAGCTTAGATTTTACAAACTCCGCTGCTTCAAAAACATCGTCCCTGAATTCGGGATCTGCACTCACCGATGGTATTTTAAGGAGTTCTAAAAGTTCTTCTAAAAATCTATCCTTGTTGGATTCTAAATATTCTTTGTACACAGTTTATTTTTTTGCAAAAATAGGAATAGTATGGGAAAAGCTATATGCTGTGATTTAAAAGTATCGTCAGCTTAAAAAATTATTTGCGATATTTGTGTAATAACATTATAATCTAACCATAAATTGAAGAATATTCATATTAACTCCCGATCTATGAATAAAAATATACTTTTCCTAATACTACTCTTTTGCACAAACATCGCATTCTCACAATCATTACCCGGAAGTGGAAATGCTTATGAATATTTAAATGACAATGCATATATAGAAGTTAACCCTTTCCAACAAATTAATTTTCCATTTACAGTTTCGTTCTGGGTTAAAGCATCTGCTCAATCAGGTTATCAAACTATTTTCGCATCTGAATCAATTACATCTGGATATGCTGGCTTTTGGTTAAACATATCTCCTAGCTTTGAAATTGGCATAAGCACTGGTAGCGGTAGTTGCTTTGAACCATATTGCCGAAGAACTATTCAAGCAGATATTCCTCTTTATTATGAGGACAAATGGATTCATTTGGTAGGTATATTTTACTCAATAAATAATGGTGCTCTGTTCTTAAATGGTCAATCTTTAAATTTGAAATACAATGGTAGTGGTCCTTTAAACATGTTATTAACCAATAATCCTGTCGGAACTATTGGTAAAAAGATTAGATATAATTCTTTTTTCGCTCCATTAGTAGGCCAAATGGATGAATTAATTATTTGGAACAGGGCACTATCCCAAAATGAAATCAGGGAGTACATGTGTAAAAAAGTACCAACAAATGCACCCAATTTAGTGGCTTATTACAAATTTGACGAGCCGGATGCCAATGGTCCTGTGATAGATTCAAGCCCTAATGCATACAATGGGACACATGTTAACGGAGGCAGCAGGGGTTTGTCCGGTGCCTATATTGGCGATGAATCCACTTTTGATTATACCTTAAACCAAAACACCCAGCACATCAACAGCCTGGGAGATACGGTCACCATATCCAATACCAGCAACAACGTCAACGGTGTTCAGATTTATACGGTCCTTGATTCACCCAATACTTACAATGGCATTGGCAATGATACTTTCTGCCTGCAAGACCGCTATCACGGGGTATATTTCTCACAGGCCACAGCCAATAATCCTACTGCCGATATATCCATCAGCGGTGGAAACCCACCCTATGGGGGAGTTTACTGGAGGACCGCCAATGACGACCCACTCTGGAAACTGGTTACTGTCGGCCAAACAAGCGGAAACATTATAGATTTTCCAATTGACCAAAACCAGGAGTTAATAATACTGGAAGGATCGCAAATTCCTTATCAATCAGGCCTACCTGCCACTATTAAAACCTGCGATTTTCCTTTTGTCCTGTCTGTTAATGATTTCCCGGGCGGTACGCTTTCCTGGAGCAATGGATCAATAGGTAAAGATGTACAAATCGATTCCCTGGGCACTTATATCCTCAATGCCTATTCAAATTGCGATACATCGAATTTTTCAGATACGGTAGAAGTTATTCAACCTAATGAATACACGGTAATTGATACTTCTGCTCAAGTTTGCCAGGGTGATACTTTTAAATTTTCCGGCAATATTTATACTCAAACAGGATTTTATTCTGATACTGTAGTTTCTTCAAGCTCCTGTGATTCAATATATAATGTTGATTTGCTGGTTATTCCCAATACTCAGCTTAATATATATGACAGTGTTTGTCCTGGGCAGTACTATGTTTTACCTGGAGGTGACTCTGTCAACACAGCAGGATCGTACCCTGATACACTTCTATCAAGTGAAGGATGCGACAGTATTGTAGTTGTAGACCTCAGTATCTTACCCATTTTTTCCGATACTTTAAACATCTCCATATGTGCATTTGAATCTTATACATTGCCAGATGGAAGAGTCGTTGACGAAAGTGGTACTTATATTTCTATGCTTACAAGTATTTTTGGTTGCGACAGCAATGTGGTAAGCATTCTCTCTGTTCCGCAGTACAGCAATTTCGATACCATTTGCCTTGGTGACAATTATATACTTCCCGGTGGAGATACGGTATCCAGTTCAGGTACCTACATTGATACTTTCAGCAGTTCAGGCCTATGCGATAGTACGGTCATTACGCATTTAACTACTCTTGGCCTTCAGATCAGCATCTATGCTGACTCTGTCTTGTGCCATGGCGATAGTTCAGGTGCTGCAATGGTCATAATTGATTCATCTGCCATTCCCCCCTTTGATTATCAATGGAGCAACAATGCCAATGACAGCAGTATTACAAATCTAACAAGTGGAATGTACAGCCTGACCGTTACTGATGCCCATGATTGTTCTGCTGTGGACAGCGTTGAGGTATTCCAACCTGAAACTGTTAGTGTCAATGCTGGTGAAGACGTACTTATTTCGCTGGGTGATAATACATACCTTGAAGTGATCCTATCTGAAGGTGGAAGCCCTCCATATACATATAGCTGGACTCCTGATCGGGGACTTGATAACCAAAGCGGTATAAGGGTTACAGCCAGTCCTGATTCCACAACGGCCTATATTGTCACCCTTATTGACGACAACGGCTGTATTACTACAGATACGGTATTGGTAGAGGTCAATCCCAATTTGTTCATCTTTCCCGAAGGCTTTACACCTAATGGAGACGGGCACAATGATACCTATGAAATACTGATAAGCGAAAATGTGGAGGTAGTGGAGTTCAAAATATACAACCGCTGGGGTGAATTGATCCATTCTGACAATAAAGGAAGATGGAATGGCTACTATAAAGGTGCTTTACAATCTATGGACAATTATCTTTACAGGGCCAAACTAAAATTACCCGATGGCGCTGAAGTGGATGAAGCGGGGGATTTTGTATTAGTAAGGTAGTGGTTTACTATTGAATATATTTGAGTAACAATTTTTCCCTTTTGTCTGCTGGATAATTATTGATTATCCGCTGCCTTGCCTTATGACCAAGTTCCTCAGGCGCGTCCAATGCTTTTTGGATTAATTCAGCTGCTAATTTTGCATCTTTCTTTTTCAGTATAAAACCACAATCAGCTATACTCACCGGAATTCCATTCACATCTGAACCAACTGGAATACAGCCATTTGCCATTGCTTCACAAAGTGTATTGGGTTGTCCTTCACTCAAAGACAATTGAGCAAAAACTTTATGCGCACTTAAATAATCAGGTAATTGATCAAAGGGTACCTTCCCAACCAAATCCACATTTTCGCTTGCTATTCTTTTGGCATACTCCAACATTTCACCACTTAAACCGACAATAGTAAATTTTACATTGGGCAAAAATTTTGCTGTTTCAATTAAAAAATCAAAACCTTTCCTCTTAAAAATTTGCATAGAAGATGCAACTCCTATACTGATGACAGCAGCTTTTCTCTCAATTTCAGGATTTGGTTTCCATTTTTCAGTGTCAAATCCAAATGGGATGTTTTCAAATCTTGCTTTAAGATTGGGAACAAAACTTCTGACTCCAATAGGATACCCTTTTCCACTTGGGTCTGCAAAATAATTTATGCCTTTTTCAAGGCTTGTATCTACAGTTAGAATATAATCTGCCAACTTATAAGACTTTACTGCAAACCAGGTCATGGCATTTTGTTTCCAAAACACCCCGAATTTTATCGAGGGAATAGAAACAGCGTCATACCCTGCTACCACTATGATGTTTTTCTTTCCCATTAACTTCCCAAAAAGTGAAGGGAACAAGGTATGATAACCCACAAACCAGTTGTAGATGATATCACTTTGTGGCACATAGATCAACGATACAAATAATAACTTTATCAGCTCCCAGGAAAGTAAAACAGGGTTTTTGCTGCTTTTAAAATGATGTTTTCTGACTTTGCAATACTTATTCAGAATAGTTTCATCTTTATTAATAAAAGAGGTATCTACTGGAATTACTAAAAAAATTCTTTTCTTCATTTCAAATTTAATACTGTTCAAACATTATAACTCACAACATTAAGACCATGCAAAAGTACATAAAAGCATAATTCTCTTTTTATTCTTCATTAAATTAAGACTTCATCTACAGTGCTTATTTCAAAATGAATAAAATACATGCACAAACAAAACTAAATGGATATTATGAACCCATACAAACTAAAACATTTTTTTATAAATAAATATTTAGTAGATCCAATCACCAAGAATAAATACTATATAACCTACAATTACAAATATAAAACCATGTGGTTTCAAAACTACAAAGTAGCAAGCAGAACAATAAAAAAACATTTCAACAAATACACACCAAATAATAAAGACATATTTAGTTCAGGAATTGATTACATTCCTGCAATGTGTAAAGATTATTTTAAATTTGCCTTTATAAGAGAGCCTTCAGAGAGGTTTATAAGCGCATGGAAAGATAAAGTTCTTCAAAAAAACTATTTTAATTTCAACGTAAAAGAACGCGAAAAATACCAAAATCTTACAGATTTTATCTCATGGGTAGAAAAGCAAGATATTGATCGATGCGATAAACATATACGATCGCAAAATAGTCTAATTGACCTTAATGAAATAGATTTTTTAGGTCGTTTTGAAAACTTCAATAATGACTTCTGTTACTTATGTGAAACAATTGGTCTTCCGATCTCACAACCTGAAAAACTAAATCAAAGTAAAAAAGCAAATATCAATTTCACACCTTCTGAACTCAAAAGAATAAAGAATATTTACTCAAAAGATTATCGCTTTTTCTACCCACACCTAAGTTAACAAATCAATATGGCTTTTTTAAGTAGTTACATGAAGCATAATTGAGTATAGATTTCATGAAACTTTCCTAATCTTTGTACTTTTCATGCCTCTAATAACAAAAATGTGTTACAATGAATTTAATCCTAAAAATTATCTACATCCCTTTTATTAATTTCTTTTTAAGAAATATGATACGGTTATTTTCCAACAAGAAATTAATTTCTGTATCAGGAAAACTCAACCTAAAATATAGAGATGTAACTTTTCACCTATACACTAATCAAACATGCTATGTAACAAAAGTATTGTTTTATGATGGAGTAGAAAATTATGAATTCACACCTATAATTGCTTCACTAATTAAAAAATCAAAGGTGTTTATGGACATAGGTGCTAACATTGGACTATTTTCTGTATTAAGCGCTAAATTAAATCACAATATACAAGCTTACGCATTCGAACCCTCAAGAGGCGCATTACATTATTTGAATAAAAATGTTATTTCAAACAAACTAAATAATGTAAATGTAATTGGAAAAGCTGTGGCAGATATAGATGGTGAGTTAGAATTTCATGATGTTATTAACCCTAAATACCCCTGGCTAAAACACTATCTAAATGGCTCCAACAGTCTCCAAAATAAATATGGTAAAGAAAGAACTGAATCTTATAAAGTACCAACAACAACTTTGGCTAAAGTTGTGGAAGACTATAATATTCAACAAATAGATTTAATTAAATTAGACACTGAATTTACCGAACATATAATTTTAAAAAACAGCTTAGGGGTGCTTAAAAAATTTAGACCTATTCTAATTTCTGAGATTTATACTGAAATTGAAAAAGAGGTACAGCTAATTATTGATGAATTGGAAGATTACAATTGTTATCACATTGATAATAACCATTTATATGAAATAAATAATTTGTATAAAATTGATTCAAATGATGAACGTAACTTCATTTTTTGCCCAAATGAAAAAGTCAATTTGTTAAATGAGTTTCTAAACCAATAGTCAAAGTCAGGCTAACACCTCTCCTCTTTCTTCCCTAACTTTACCCCATGAACATTTTCCTTTGGACACATCCAAGATCTGTTTCTACCGCATTTGAAAGAACCATTGCAGAACGGGGCGACCTCGAAATATTGCACGAACCATTTTCCGACCTCTACTACGGACACGACAAAAAAGCAAAAGCCGTGGGGTTTCAAAGCCAATATGATTTTCCTGCCTCCTACCCCAATATCAAATCGCATCTGCAAAAGCTGTTCAATAATGATATTGACTATTTCATTAAAGACATGGCCTATCATTGTTGGGATTATTTAAAAAATGATACAGCATGGTTGCTTGACACAGCAGCTGTGTTTCTTATCAGGAATCCCAAAACAGCCATAGCCTCACACTATGCAATAAACAAAGATGTACAATGTGATGAAATTGGCTACCAAAAACTCTGGATGCTCTACGAGTTGCTGAGCAATAGTGGCAAAAAACCGTTGCTTTTACTTTCTGAATCGCTGCAGGAAAACCCGGCCATTACCCTCCAGAAATTTGAACAATACTGCAAACTGCCTCCAAAACCAGAAGCACTGCAATGGAAAAAACAAGCCCCCGATTCCTGGAAAAGCTGGGAAGCCTGGCACAAAGATGCCGCTCAATCGAAAAGCATAGAACAAAAAAAGCGCAAGTACAGCGATACCGTTGAAAACAACTCATTATTGCAGCAATACTATGACTACCATCTGCCCTACTATGAAAAATTAAAGTCTGCTGCAGCAAAAGCCGTACATTCATGAGCAAATTCAAAGAACCCGGAAGGCTGGAAAAAAAACTTGGCCTAAGAACCAACCCCACGGTATTCTGGACCTCAGCCCTTTTGATACTCTTTTTTGTTTTACTCACCTTGATCTATCAGGATTCTGTTGAGCAATTTTTCACCGAACTACAGCTCAATATTTCCCAAAAAATGGGCTGGTTCTATATCTTAGCCATTAATTTCATTCTTGTATTTGCAATATACCTCGGGTTCAGCAAATACAAACACATCCGAATTGGCGGACAGGACAGCAAACCTGAATTTTCTTTTTTAAGTTGGTTTGCCATGCTTTTCAATGCAGGAATAGGGCTGGCACTGATGTTTTACAGCATAGCAGAACCCATTTTGCACTATTCCAATCCACCTTATGGCACAGCAGAAACAACAGCTTCAGCTCAGTTGGCAATGGGGCTCACCTTTCTGCACTGGGGGTTTCACGGCTGGGCGGTGTATGCAATTGTAGGTCTTTCAGTTGCTTTTTTTGCATACAACAAGGGAATGCCCCTGAGCATCCGGTCTGTTTTCTATCCCATTATCGGGGAAAGGATATATACCTGGATAGGCGACCTGATTGACATAATAGCAGTTGTCGCCACTTTATTCGGGCTGGCCACGACACTTGGGCTGGGCATCAAACACATCAGTGCCGGTTTGTTTTATCTTTTCGACTGGCCACAAACCCCCGAATTTCAGGTTTTCCTGATTATGCTGATCACCCTCTTTGCAACAATCTCTGTAGTGTTGGGACTTCAGCATGGTATTCGCAGATTGAGTATTCTTAGCAGTGGGCTAATTTTAGTGCTGATGTTATTTATGCTTATTGCAGGCCCCACACTGTTTATCGTAAATTCTTTTGTTCAGAACCTGGGTTTTTACCTGCAAAACCTCCCCGAGCTCGGAACTTGGTCAGCAGTTTATACACCCGGTGACTGGCAGGCAGGATGGACTATTTTTTACTGGGGTTGGTGGTTTGCCTGGGCGCCATTTGTCGGGATTTTTATTGCCCGGATTTCGAGAGGGCGAAACATCAGGGAATTTATTTTTGGAGTATTGCTGGCTCCCACACTGGCTGTTTTCGTCTGGATCACTGTTTTTGGAAGCACTGCTTTGCACGAAGAACTCTATGGAGCAGGTGGCATTGTAAAAGCTGTCAATGCCAATCTCTCAACTTCCATGTATGTTCTACTTGAAAGATTCCCATTACAGGGCATTAGTTCCGTATTTGTGATCCTGGCCGGGGTCATATTTTTTGTTACCTCTTCGGACAGTGGTTCACTGGTAGTGGATTTTATAACCACCGGAGGGCAGCACAACCCACCAAAAAGACAGCGTATATTCTGGGCACTGATAGAGGGTATAGTAGCTTCTGTACTGGTGCTTGGCGGAGGGCTTATCGCCCTACAAACAGGCTCACTCGCCACAGGCGTACCCGTTGCTATTGTTTTGCTTTTTGTGTGTTTTGGACTGAAAAAGGGATTTGATGAGTATCTTAAAAATGGTAGCTGATAGGGTGTTCAAACTTATTTTTGGATAGAAATTTTCGAACACATTTCGAGCATACGACAAAACTCCGTTTCAGTAATATTTCCCGTTTTTATATGGGATATGCAAACAGCGTAGCAAAGTTTATCCGGTGGTATTTTGCCGTGGGGTATAGATGCTTGGAGATGTTGTAAACAGTAATGGCATTGAGCAATTGAGCCATAAAACAAGCATAAACGGAGTGGCCATTGCGACTTTGTCCGAAGCACAGCAATCGGAAAATTTTTTCAAAATTTTCCGCAAATTGCGTAGTGAGTTTAGTCGCAATAACGCAGTGTTGCGTAGCTTTTATGAGTTCAATTGGTCGCAGCCTTGAATTTTTTGGTACTTTTTTTTCAAGAAAAAAGTACGGATAAAATACCAAGAGGCTTATTTTAGTTGGAAACTGGATAAAGCAAACAAGAATATAAATTCAAGCATACAGGTCAAAATGCTTTTATAGAGATAAAATGGTTGGTAAATGATAAAACCTGGAAAATTGTCGTATATCCCACACTCCAGCTTAAATCAATAATTGTAGAAAGTTTTTTAAAGTTCTGAAACCAAGCAAATGCTTAAATAACCAAATGCCCAAATATTATCAGCCTCCAATTTGCTGCTTCAGCATCTTCACCTGGTTTTCCCAAAGCAGTTTTTGATCTTCCACATCATAATCCGGAGCAAAATCCGTGATGTATAATATGGTGTCGCGAGTAATCTCTGATTTGCCAATTCTGAACTCGAAATACTCTTCTTCATCCTGGTATTCCCATCTGTAGCGTACAAAAACATTTTCTTCGGAATCAATTATGTAAGCTACATCTTCAGCACCTTCCCAGGAAAAAGTACATTCATCCTCATTGATATCTACATCATCTGCAAACCACTGTGCCAAACCCGAAGGAGTAGTTAAAAAATCATACAATATTCCTGGTGATGATTTAACATCAAACTCCATTTCAAATTTTACACTTTTATTTCCCATCTGGATTTTTTCTGTTTATTTTTTGTTAGCGGTGCCCAATTTAATTTTAATCCCCTAATTCGCAAAATTAAATTAGCTCACTTGTTAGAAAACTCTGCAATTTGTGGAAAAAACAAGCGCTTTTAGCATAAACACACCCAATTTTTCCAGGACGATTAATATTCATAATAATTGAAAATCACCTACCTTTGCAGCCTGAAACTCAAAAATCCAGAAATAAACGCGCGTTATGACCGATACTTACCAAACCGAACTGAACAAATGGATTGCTAAGGAAAAATTAGCCATGGAACTCATGCACGTAGTCAGCGGACTATGGCTTGATCATTCCATAGAGCTGATTATTTTCCGCAGAAAAATTATCGACAACAGTGTTTCTACTATTCTAAATGACCACCTCTATGCCAGGCGCTATATTAATTTACCACTGAGTATAGATATTTCACTGAAATTAGCCAAAGCAATCCGAGAAATCGGAGAGCAGCTTGCCCCCTCAAAAATTGACCTCGGAAAACTTAGCGCAGAATGGTTGGAGGAAAAAGACCAGTACAATTCTGAAAAAGAATTTATTGCCGATAAATTAAAAAACCTGGGGAATGGAAATTTTAAATTGCAGCCCAAGGATGTTGTGTTATACGGTTTTGGAAGAATCGGACGACTTGCTGCACGTATTTTAATTGCCGAAGCAGGAAAAGGGGAACAATTAAGACTTAAAGCAATAGTCACCCGCAGCAATTCTGATGAAGACATTCTGAAAAGGGCCAATTTGCTGAGAAAAGATTCCATTCACGGCAAAATGGCTGGAACCATTATAGAAGATTTAGAACAAAAAACACTGGTCATTAATGGCCAGCGCGTACATATGATAGCGGCCAATGATCCTTCTGAAATAGATTATACCAAATATGAGATCAACAATGCCCTGTTGATTGACAATACCGGGGTATGGCGCGACAGAGCAGGACTTGGCCAGCACTTAAAATCCAAAGGAATAGAAAAGGTGCTCTTTACAGCTCCCGGAAAAGATTTGCCCGATATTGTATATGGTGTAAACAATGAAGTAGCAGAAAACAGGGATGAGAATATTTATACAGCAGCATCCTGCACCACCAATTGCATAGCGCCTGTTTTAAAAGTAATTGAAGATGAAATAGGCATTGAAAAAGGACATGTGGAAACGGTACATTCCTACACCAATGATCAAAATTTACTCGATAATTATCACAAGAAATACCGCAGGGGAAAATCAGCACCGCTGAATATGGTCATTACCTCTACAGGTGCCGCAAAAGCAGTAGCCAAAGTTTTGCCCGTATTAAAAGGAAAACTTACCGGGAATGCAGTCCGGGTTCCAACACCCAATGTTTCCCTGGCCATTCTAAATCTTGAATTAAAACAAAATACCAGCAAGGAAGCCATCAATCAGTTGTTGAGAAAAGCTTCTATGGAAGGTGATTTGGTAGAACAAATTGATTTTTCGACATCCAATGAACTTGTTTCGACCGATGTAGTGGGCAATCCCCACGCTGCTGTTGTCGATTCCCCTTCAACAATCGTTTCAGAAGACGGAAAAAATATTGTACTCTACGCCTGGTACGACAATGAATACGGCTACACGCGCCAGGTTATTCGCCTGGCCAAACTTATTGCAGGTGTCATTCGTTTGAGATACTATTGAAATGGTATTAAATTGATAACAAAGCTAAATGCACTAACTTTGAACGATGGGCATGAATATTCAAAATACAAAAATCGAACTAATCCAGTGGTTGACTACAGTGGAAGATAGCTCATTACTCCAAAAAATACTTGACATTAAAAGTACAGAATCCAAAGATTGGTGGAATGAAATCTCTGAAACTGAAAAAAAATCAATCCAAAAGGGAGTATCAGATGCAGATAAAGAAAATTTAAAACCACATTCAGAAGCCAGGAAAATTTATGGAAAGTGGTTATAAAATTCTATGGACGGATCACGCGCTAAAAGAACTTGATGCCGCATATGGATATTTACAAGAAAATTTTACCGAAAAAGAACTGCACAAATTATCAATCGAAATTGACCGGATTTTGAATTTAATATCAAAGAATCCAACTTTATTCCCAATATCAGAATCTCAAAAAATCAGAAAAGTGCCAGTTAGAAAATTCAATACCATATACTATCGCGAAAGGAAAAACACAATTCAGATTTTATCATTCTTTTTAAACAGACAAAATCCTGATAACAAAAAAATATAAAAATGCAACTTTACTAATTTGAATCTTGTAGCTTAGTTATCCATCAAAATTGGTGCATTCAAACAAATTCCAGGATAATTTTTACAAAAAAACTTCGAAACAAAACAAATTAAATAATTTTAAAAATCTAAAAACAAATGTTTGAAAATCTCAGCGATCGCTTAGAAGGAGCATTCAAAACATTAAAGGGACAGGGGCAAATTACCGAAATCAATATCGCTACTTCATTGAAAGAAGTGAGAAGAGCACTGGTAGATGCCGATGTCAACTATAAAATAGCAAAGGAATTTACCAGCACGGTAAAGGAAAAGGCCATGGGCCAGAAAGTGCTTACCGCAGTTTCCCCCAGCCAATTGATGGTAAAAATCGTGCAGGACCAGCTCACCGAACTGATGGGCGGTACCCATGAGGAAATCGACCTGAGTGGCGATCCCAGCATTATCCTTATTGCCGGATTACAGGGTTCCGGTAAAACAACATTTTCCGGCAAACTGGCAAAATTCCTAAAAAGCAAAAAAAGCAAAAACCCATTGCTCGTGGCCGGTGACGTTTATCGTCCGGCAGCCATTGACCAGTTGAAAGTCCTGGGCGAACAGGTAGGCGTGGAAGTCTATACCGAAGAAGGCAATAAAAACCCGGTGGAAATTGCACAAAATGCCATTGCGCATGCCAAACAAAACGGCAACAATGTGGTAATCATTGATACTGCCGGTCGTCTGGCCATTGATGAAAAAATGATGACTGAAATTTCAGAGGTAAAAAAACACACCAACCCCAATGAGATTTTATTCGTGGTAGATGCCATGACCGGTCAGGATGCGGTGAATACTGCCAAAGCATTTAATGAAAGATTGGATTACGATGGAGTGGTACTCACCAAATTAGATGGTGATACGCGTGGTGGTGCAGCGCTCACGATTAAATATGTGGTGGATAAACCCATCAAATTTGTGGGTACGGGCGAAAAACCCGAAGCGCTGGATGTCTTTCACCCCGATCGGATGGCACAGCGTATATTGGGAATGGGTGATATCGTGTCCTTTGTGGAACGCGCCCAGGAACAGTACGATGAAAAACAAGCTGCCAAACTTCAAAAGAAGATCAGCAAAAACCAGTTTGATTTCAATGACTTTATTAGTCAATTGAACCAAATAAAAAAGATGGGAAATATCAAAGACCTGATGGCCATGATTCCCGGAGTGGGAAAAGCCATCAAGGACATTGATATTGATGATGATGCATTCAACAAAATAGAAGCCATTATTTATTCCATGACACCGGAAGAGCGATCCAACCCCGACCTGATGGACGGCAAGCGCAGAAAGCGAATTGCTAACGGCAGTGGCAATAGCATTCAGGAAGTCAATCAGTTTCTCAAACAATTCGAGCAAATGAAAAAAATGATGCGCAACATGTCCAAAATGCAGGGCATGGGCAAATCATTGGGCGGAGGAATGCCTTTTATGAAGAACTAATCCACTTTAAAATTTCGCTTTTATAAATTATAAGCGTATTTTCGCACTTCAATTTTTTATTTTTCACACAAATTCTAAACGCGCATTCATGCCAACAAGGATCAGATTACAAAGACACGGAAGAAAACAAAGGCCATATTATTTCATAGTAATAGCCGATTCACGTGCAAAAAGAGACGGTAGATACATTGAAAGAATAGGAGCATACAACCCCAACACAGTCCCTGCAACTATCGAACTCGACAATGAAAAAGCTTTTGAATGGATAATGAAAGGCGCACAACCAAGTGATACTGTTCGTGCAATCCTTTCTTACAGAGGAATACTTTACAGAAAACACCTGCAAAGAGGCGTTCGCAAAAAAGCCTTTGACCAGGAAGAAGCCGACCGCTTATTCAAAGCATGGGTGGACGAACAAGACAAGAAAATATTCGACCGCGCAGAAGATCTGAAGAAAAAAGCAGAAGCAGAGAGAGAAGCACGTTATGCTGAAGAAGCCAAAAAACGTGAAGCAAGGGAAGCAGAACTGAAAAAAGAAGCAGAAGCTGCTGAAGAAAAAGCGGAAGAAGCAAAAAAAGCAGAGGAATCCGAAGTAAAAGAAGAAGGCGAAGAAGCTGCTGCTGAGGCAACAAAAGCTGAAGATAAAGAGGTGAAAGAGGAAACTGCTGCTGAAGAGGTGAAAACTGAAGAAGCTGCAAAGCCGGAAGAGAAGAAAGAAGAGGCAACTCCTAAAGAAGAAGCAAAAACTGAGGAGAAAGCAGCTGATAAAGACCAAAAAGCCGAAACGACTAAAGAAGCAGCTCCAAAAGAAGAGGCTAAGAAAGAAGAAAAAGCCGAAGAGAAAAAAGAAGCTACTCCTGAAACTGATAAAGAAGAGAAAGCTGAGGAGAAAGTAGAGGAGCCAAAAAAAGCTGAAGAAAAGAAAGAAGCTGCCCCTGATAAAGAAAAAAAGGCTGAAGAAAAAGCGGAGGAGAAAAAAGAAACTCCTAAAGCTGAAGAAAAGAAAGAGACCGCTCCTGCAAAAGAGGAAAAAGCAGAAGCTCCAAAGGAAGAGGCTAAAAAAGAAGAAGCGTCAAAGCCTGAAGAAGACAAGAAAAAAGGCGATGCTTAAAATCTCCTGAGATGAATCCTTCTGAATTCATCAATATAGGTGTACTGATCAGGCCACATGGCCTCCAAGGAAACATAGAGCTAAAGCTGGATTATCCTGCAAAGGATATTTCCGCTTTAGCTTCTTTTTTTGTAGAAGATCAGCCCATTCCCCTGCCCTATTTTATTGAAAATTTAAAACAACTTTCCCAAGCCGGGCATTACAGTGTTCAATTGGAAGACATTTCCAACCTGGAAGCTGCAAGAAAATTAAAAGGTAAAAAAATCTATTGCTTAAAATCGGAACTACAGCAATTATTTGAGCTGAAAAACCAGGGCGAATTCAGCGATGATCAACTTATGGGACTTGAACTCATTGACCGGAAAAACAAAAAACTGGGAAAGATTTCAGATATATTTGAAAATGCTATGGAGCAAAGGCTTTTACAAGTCCTGATCGGAGATAAAGAAGTCTTGATTCCTTTTGTAGAAAACCGGGTATTGGAATTCAACGAAAAAAAGGCTTTCTTGAAATACGACATTCCCGATGGATTACTGGAAATTTACCTCGATTGAGGCATCAATAAAATTTTCCCGACATGCACATTGATATTATTTCAGTCCAACCCAAATTGTTAGAAAGCTTTTTCCGGCATTCTATTATTCAAAGAGCGCAGGATAAAAAACTGCTTGAAATAAAATTGCACGACCTTCGCGATTATGCCATCAACAAACACGGACAGGTTGACGATTACCAGTATGGCGGAGGTGCCGGAATGGTAATGATGGCAGAACCCATTGCCAAATGCATCAGGAAATTGCAGGAAACAAGAAATTACGATGAGATCATCTACATGACTCCTGATGGTGAAAGGCTTGAACAATCCACCTGCAACCAACTTTCACTGAAGAAAAACCTTATTATCCTCTGCGGGCATTACAAGGGCATAGATGAAAGAGTACGGGCGCTTTTTATCACCAAAGAAATTTCAATTGGCGATTTTGTGGTTTCTGGCGGTGAATTGCCCGCTGCCATTCTCACCGATGCTATCGGAAGATTGATTCCCAATGTACTGAACGATGAAACTTCCGCCCTCACCGATTCCTTCCAGGACAATTTGCTGGCACCGCCTGTTTATACCCGCCCGGCTGATTTTGAAGGATTGAAAGTACCCGAGGTTTTGCTCAGTGGTGATTTCAATAAAATCGACAAATGGCGTTTTGAAAAAGCCCTTGAAAAAACCAAAACAAGAAGGCCGGATTTGTTGGATAAGCATTGAGCTTTTTCCCAATCATTCTATAACTGCTATTCATAAGTAACGGGGAATTTTGACAATACAAAGGTTCTATCAAACAAAATCATAGGATTAAACATTGTAAAAATTTTCGCACATTTTCACTAAATTCATAAAAAAAATTGATTGTGAGCAGCTTAAAACATGTAAGCAACTGGTCAGTTGCGGGATATAGCACTGTGAATCTCATTGTTCTTTTTGCAGTTATAATTTCTTTTAGCTTTCAATCCTGTACTAATAAAGAACCCCGTTTTGATGAACGTCTTTTTGAATTATATGGGTTTCCTATACACAACAACACAGAAGCTGATTCCCTTATAAAATATTACGACAACATTTTAGAAAAGAGGGGAAATATGCCATATGCACATTTAGAAAGAGGATATATACATCTGGTTAATAAAGACGTAAATAAAGCAGAGACTGATTTCAAACAATCCTTGGAATTACGAAAAGAGAATAATGATTCGTACTTGTATCTGGCCACAACTTATGCGCTAAAAGGAGAAGATGAAAAAGCATTTGAAGTATTCAATGACTATAAAGACAATATAGCAAATAATCAAGAGGGAATGAGGCTATATATTATCTCACTTTTTTATTTCAAAAAAACCGAGGCATGTCAATCGTATAAAAAATTCATTGAAAAATACGAGGATTTGATACCAAACAAGCTATCAAAATCATGTAAGTAAAATTATTAAGTTAAGGCTAAAAAATGTTTTTCTCTTGTATTAAAGCCATGTAAACTCCTTTAATTTTAGTAAGAAATAAATGAAAATTAATTAAAACATCTATGTACCGTTTACTTTTACTCATATTGCTGTTCTATTTTGCCAAGGAAGGTTTTGGCCAAAAAGACATTTACCTATCTATTGAAGCTGGAACAGGTTCTACTTTTGTACATATTTTGGATGGTAATTCACCAGATTTAATCAATCGTACGTATTATCCTTCTCTTACATTAGGTTTAGCAGCTAGGTATGATTTTAATGAAAGGTTATCGGGACTGTTAGGGCTGCATATTTTTAACTACGGGTATGGAATAGAATTTACCTTAATCGATTCTTCGCAAAGCAATAATCGTTCAAGTTCATCACTGAGTAGTATTCAAGCACAAAGGTATTTATCATTTCCACTGGCATTGCAAAGTAACTTTAATATTAGAAAGTCTAAACCACTCTACCTGTATTTGTTAACGGGAGTTACTTTTGGAGTAAAAGTAGATGATATGGTTTCTGGAGGAGGAGTTTTAGATCTAAATGCAACAAAAGATTCAGTTAATGGGGTTTATGGAACATCAAATAAAGGACATCGGTTTTCCTTGGGTTTTGTTCTGGGAACTGGATTGGAATGGCAGACAAAAAATTTATCCCGATTTGGTTTTAAGCTTTTTATCCAAGCTGGGGTATTAAAATCATTTGAGGGTTCTTTAAACGATACTGAATATCAAGAACCATTACCCTATCCAATGAGGCCATTAATAGAAGAGCCCGCTTATAAGGAGCGTGAAACTTTTGGAAGTTATTTTTCCACCAACACCTCCCTCTTCCTCACTTTTTACTATGCCTTTAATTTGAGGAAAAAGAAAAAAAATAAATGAGTTTATTAAATTCAACTTTATATGTACCGTTTACTTTTACTCATATTGCTGTTCTCTTTTGCTAAGGAAGGTTTTGGCCAAAAAAACATTTACCTATCCCTTGAAGGAGGTTTTGGCCATACTTTCACCCAAGCCCTGAGTGAAGGAGTTGGAACTTTTGAGAACTCTAAAGAAAACTATATGCCTTCCATGTCTTTAGGAGTTAATACACGCTATGATTTTTCTGAAAAGTTTTCAGGAAATATAGGGTTACGTTTTAAAAACCACAATTACGGTATAGGATATACCGCTCCCAATATTGAGCAATCTATTGATCTGTGGTTGTTAAAATGGTTTGTATATATGCCAATAACACTCCAAAGTAATTTTGCCATAAGCAAAAACAAACCATTATTTTTCACACTTTATACAGGAATCAGTCCTGGAATAAATATATCTCAAGGTCTTAACGACTCAAGTGGTTCCGGCTTTCAAAGCAATACGCCCGGTGATACATTAAGTCAAGTCATTATTCCATCATATCAGGACAACTTATTTGCATTAAATGTCCTGCTAGGAATTGGCTTTGAAAAGAAAACAAAAAACAATTCAAGGTGGGGTCTAAAATTCATGCTGAATGCCGGACTCTTAAAAACTTTTGAAGGAAAACACACTAATGTAGGTATTGATTTTCATATTACAAGAAATGATTACGCAGAAATATCACGAATTATTTCAGAGTCTGGAATTGATAATGTGGGAAATTTCAGCAATGAAGGCGAAAAACATTTTGCTTCATATAACACCTCCTCTTCCTTACTTTTTACTATGCCTTTAATTTGAGGAAGAAAAAGTAGGGTAGGGATTGAAATAGTCATACGATGACTGGTTTCATATACATATTGGCACTGTAAATCTGGGGGAGTAAGCTTATTAAGCAAAGTCATCGTATGACTTTGAAGGAATAATACAACTTATTTTTTTTATTTTAACATAAAAAACACATGAACGCTCTAAAAACCACTATCGCTCCACCATCCTTGCTGTTTTTACTTTTCAGCATTTTATTAGCTGCATTTTCTGTTTCGGCACAAAGTATCGAATGGCAAAAAAATTACGGAGGCAGCAATGATGATTTTGTCAGTTCAATTCAGCAAACAACAGATGGCGGCTATATTATGGTTGGTGGTTCTGAATCCAGCGATCAGGATATTTCAGGCAACAACGGTGGTGTTGACTACTGGATACTGAAAACAGATGTTAATGGCAATATAGAATGGGAACAAAATTACGGGGGAAGCGGAGATGATTTTGCAAGCTCTGTTCATCAAACTTTTGATGGTGGCTATGTAGTAGCCGGTTCATCAGAGTCCAGTGATTTTGATGTTTCAGGCAATTATGGCTGGTTTGATTACTGGATATTAAAATTGGATGCCAATGGCAATATTGAATGGGAGCAAAACTACGGTGGAAGCGATGATGATTATGCAGCTTCTGTTTTGCAATCGACTGACAGTAGCTATATCGTAGCCGGATATACCAGCTCCTTTGATAATGATGTTTCGAATATTTACGACTGGGATGATTTCTGGGTACTGAAATTAGATGCAAACGGTGGTATAGAATGGGAGCAAAATTATGGCGGCACAGGAGACGAAACGGCTGCTTCCATGAAGCCAACAATGGATGGTGGCTACGTATTGGCAGGTCATTCAGATTCCCAGGATTTTGATGCTCCGGATAACAACGGTGATTTTGACTTCCTGGTTTTAAAATTAGACAGCAGTGGAAATGTAGAGTGGGGGCAAAACTATGGCGGCAGTTGGGAAGATGAGGTTTTTTCCATAACACAAACATCAGATGGCGGTTATATTGTTGGTGGCTCCTCAGAATCCAGTGACCAAGATGTTTCTAATAATTATGGTGATTACGATTATTGGGTAATTAAATTAGATGCAAATGGCAACCTGGAATGGGAACAAAACTTTGGGGGCAGTGGATATGATGAAGTTTATTCTGTTTTGCAAACCCAAGATGGCGGCTACCTGGTAGCCGGAGACACGGAATCAAATGACAATGACTTTTCGGGGAATTATGGAGCGTATGACAGTTGGTTATTGAAGTTGGATGCCAACGGCAATATTGAATGGAAGCAAAATTATGGAGGAACCCTTTATGACGGTTCCTCTGAAATTATTCAAACAACTGATGGAAAGTATCTTTTGGCCGGTGTTTCAGAATCCGGTGATATTGATCTCACGGGAAACAAAGGCGGTTTTGATTTTTGGCTGGTAAAAATAGACACAGCGGCTTGTACGGTTGATGTTTCTGTACAGCAAAGCAACAATACACTTAGTGCAGATCTGGCTGGAGCAAGCTATCAATGGGTAGATTGCGACAATGAAAATGCTCCTGTAAGCGGGGCGGTACAGCAAAGTTTTACTCCTGCCGAAAACGGAAATTATGCAGTAATCATTACTGAAAACTCATGCAGTAGTGTATCTGACTGCTATAATGTAAATATTGTGAGCATTGCAGAAACATCTTCTTTCAATGACCTTAAATTATTTCCCAATCCAACTGAGGGGCATATTAAAATTGATCTTGGAAGCAGAAAGGATTTTGTGAAAATAGAAGTGCAAAACAGCATAGGTCAGGTAATTGCAGAAGAATCACATACCAACACTGATCTAATTGAACATGAAATAGATGAAGAGTCCGGCATTTATTTTATCCAGCTTAAAATAGACGGGCAAAATACTGAAATCATTAAGGTTATTAAGAAGTGATTTTTTAATCACTTTTATCGGGTATGCCTTCCCTTGAAAAAACCAAAACAAGAAGACCGGATTTGTTGGAAGATGAGTAATTAAACCCTCCAATTTCTCCCTCAAAAAATTAATGGCATTTACACAAAAAAATTTTACCTTTGCAATTCGATTTTACAAACGAATAAATTCTAAGCAATGGACGCTGTTAAAGCATTGGAATATGAAATCCGCCCCAAACAAGAATTTCCTGAATTTAAAGCAGGAGATAATATTACTGTTAACTACAGAATTAAAGAAGGTGAAAAAGTAAGAATCCAGGCATTCCAGGGAGATGTATTGCAAAGAAAAGGCACTGGTGTAACGCAAACTTTTACTGTTAGAAAAATCTCAAACGGTACCGGTGTTGAGCGTATTTTCCCATTGTACTCACCTAATATTGAAAGCATTGTTGTAAACAAAAAAGGACGTGTGCGCAGAGCAAGAATATTTTACCTTCGCGATCTGAAAGGTAAAGCTGCCCGCATCAAGGAAAGAAGACCAAAGAAAAAAGAAAGCAAATAAACCACTTTCTATCGATTATAAAAGCGTTTGTTCAAATATTGGGCAAACGCTTTTTTGTTTCGCTCAAATTCATAATTTCACATCATAATTTATATCAAATGAATTGGTTGGCAGTTTTTATTGGAGGCGGCATAGGCTCACTTTCCCGTTTTGGGATATCGGTAATACTGCTGAAATATTTCAAAACAAACCTCCCTTATGCCACCCTGCTATCAAATTTCCTGGCTTGTCTGATACTGGTATTTGCGCTCAATTATTTCAACAGCAATGAAAACACCACCAAATGGTTGAAGCCACTTATTATCATTGGGTTCTGCGGTGGATTTTCCACTTTTTCAACCTTTAGCCTGGAAACATTTGAACTGCTGAAAAACAATGCCGCGCACTGGGCATTTATCAATATTGGCATAAGCTTAATTGCGTGTATTGGCATTATATACCTGCTCTACAAATCTCCGGCTATCTAAAGCTTTGTATAAGCTGGCTGAAAGAAGTAATTTAGCAAACTACTTTTCAGAATAGACAAACACATGAAGATTCTACAAACCGCAGAGCGTGTATCTGCCGAAGACCCATCGAGCAATTATGTATTTCAACGCAGCCTACTGGCCTATTTGAAAGCAGCAGAAATCGTGCACGGAAAAGTGCTTGAAATCGGCTGTGGGATGGGCTATGGTGTACAACACATTTCACCCAAAGCCGACACTTATATTACCATCGATAAATTTCCCACAAATCTTGATTTTTCAAAATTTCCCAATGTGGAATTTCGCCAGATGACTGTGCCCCCACTTGCCGGAATTGATGACAACAGCTTTGATTTTGTGGTTTCCTTCCAGGTCATTGAGCATATTGAAGACGATGACACCTTTGTAAAAGAAATTGCAAGGGTTTTGAAGCCGGGAGGGAAGTTCATTGTCACCACTCCAAACATAAAAATGTCCATTACCCGCAATCCCTGGCATGTGCGGGAATATACCATTGATGAATTGAAAAAATTATTGTCAAAATATTTCTCTAAAGTTGATGCGCAGGGTGTTTCCGGGAATGAAAAAATTATGGAATATTATGAAGAAAACAAAAAGTCGGTGGCAAAAATCACCCGCTTTGATATTTTCAATTTACAATACCGCCTGCCGAGACAATTGCTGCAGATACCATACGATATCCTAAACAGCATGAACCGCAAGAAACTTCTTGACAAGAACAATGATCTGGTCAATACCATTTCACATAAAGACTACAAAATAGGTCCGGTAAGCGAAGATTGTTTTGATCTTTTTTACATAGCTGAAAAATAACCTTTGCCTAAATGAAACGAACATGACAAAAAAATTTGACACACATGATGATGATCAAATTTTTTTGTTTTGTGAGTTACGTCTGACCATTGAAAAAATAAATTTGAACAGATGAAAAGAGCCCTCCAATACAGCCTCTTTCTATTGCTTGTTGCTCTTTTTGCTGTGCTTTGTTTAGAAGGGCTTTTGCGATTGGTGGGCATTTACAACACCTATTTTGAAAAGAATTACAACGCTTACCAAAGTTATTATGCAAAGGACAGTATCAGCGGACAAATAATTACCCGCCTGCCAAATAGCGAAATTGCTATTGAACAGACTGAATTTACTTATTTCAGAAATACAAACAAGCTGGGCTTAAGCGAAGACCGTGAAATCGACACCAGCAAGATTCTGGGA
The DNA here is from genome assembly GCA_040877935.1 of Chitinophagales bacterium. Classification (NCBI taxonomy): domain Bacteria; kingdom Pseudomonadati; phylum Bacteroidota; class Chitinophagia; order Chitinophagales; species Chitinophagales bacterium. Next base: position 125,542 of record JBBDNB010000043.1, on the reverse strand, counting down.
ATAGTACTTGGCGATTCATTCACAGAAGGAATTGGCGCGCCTGCCGATTCTACCTGGGCTAGATTACTGGAAAAACAAACAGATGCAGATTGCCCGATTCAAACCTACAATGCAGGTGTAGCTGGAAGCGATGTTTTCTTTATGAGAAAGCTCTATGAGCAAAAGCTTGAAAAACTAAATCCTGATTTACTTTTCCTTTGCCTGAATTACTCGGATATTTCTGAATACATTTACCGGGGTGGTGCTGAAAGATTCCGTGATGACGGCAACACCTATTACCCTTCCGGTCCGGATTGGGAAGTTTACTACAAGCATTCACATGTAGTCCGGTTTTTTGTCCATTTCATATTGAACTATGACTTTACACTTCGAAAAAAAGATGAATTAAAAGAGCGGCTTCCAGAAATTTTATCCGAAATAGCCAATCAGATAATATGGCTGCAAAACAATACAAAAAACCTCGTACTTATCATTCACCCCTACCCTTACTTCAAAGACAAAAATGTACCATTCCACGAAGATTTTCCTGAGCTAAAAAAATTGCTGCCCGAAAACATAAAAACCATTGATTTATACCCCGACTTTGAAAAGCACTTTGCCAAAAACAATTCCAAACAATACTATTGGCCTAAAGACGGGCATTTTAATTCCAGGGGATATCTGCTTATGAGCCGCTTCATTTATGAACATTTAAAAGGAATGGAATTCTGTCCGCAATCCCACACACAAACAAATTAAGTATGTTTATCTTACCAAAAATTATAGCTATTCCATAGTCTTAGACCATATCTTTATTGTTGCATCCATGAAAAAATTTATTTTACTGCCTTTATTCCTTTTTGTATTGCTCACGGCCACCCAATGGCGTTTTGATATTCCTGCTGCAAAAATTGAGGAAAGATTTGCCTATCCGCATTCTCAGTTTTTAGATTATGAAGGAATGCGCCTCCACTATTGTGTAGAAGGGGAAGGTGAGCCAATTGTATTAATTCATGGCACAGCATCCTCACTGCATACTTGGGAAGGCTGGGTAGAACGGTTAAAAAATGATTTTAAGATTATTCGCCTCGACTTGCCCGGATTTGGACTGACAGGACCCAATCCTTCAAAAGATTATTCCGAAGAATTGTATGCCGAAGTTGTTGAAGCACTATTAAAGCACCTGAACATTCACAAAGCGCATATTGCAGGAAATTCCCTGGGCGGAGCTGTGGCTTTTCATTTTGCTGCACTTTATCCCGAAATGACAAAAAGCCTGGTATTGATTGATGCATCGGGTTATCATTTTGGAAGAAAAATACCCTTTATTTTTAGAATCACCCAATACCCGGGCGTTGCAAAATTGATGACCCGCTTCTCTCCTCGCTTTATCTACAAATGGAATATCATGCAGGTATATGGCAATACCGATTTAATTACTGACACTTTGATTGATCGCTATTATTTGCTTTCATTAAGGAAAGGAAATCGTCAGGCAATGATTGATAGAATGCAACAAGTTGAAAACAAAGACAGTAAATTAATTGATAAAATAAAAGCACCAACCCTTATTCTTTGGGGAGAAGAAGACGAGTGGATCCCGCTGGACTTTGCATATAAGTTTAAGGAAGATATTCCCCACAGCAAGCTGATCTTGTTTCCTGGTGCAGGACATGTGCCGATGGAAGAAATACCTGTCCCCACAGCCGACAGCACAAAAAAATTCATTAAAAATCTAAATACTGAATTGTTGTGACCAAAAAAGAAAAAGTAGAATTTATTATCAGTACTCTTGAAGATTTATTTCCAAAAATAGATATACCTCTTGATCACAAAGATCCTTACACACTTTTGATTGCTGTACTGCTTTCGTCACAATGTACTGATGAGCGGGTCAATAAGATTACTCCTTTGCTTTTTGAAAAAGCTGACAATCCTTTTGATATGATCAAACTGGGTATTGAAGAAATTAAAGCAATAATCAGACCCTGCGGACTTTCCCCTGCCAAATCCAAAGCCATATGGAATCTCTCAAAAATTATTGTAGAAAAACACAATGGCAAAGTACCGGATACTTTTGAGGATTTGGAAGCATTGCCGGGTGTGGGGCACAAAACAGCTTCAGTGGTCATGAGCCAGGCGTTTGGCTATCCTGCTTTTCCGGTGGATACACACATACACCGCCTGATCTATCGCTGGGGATTGTCTTCAGGGAAAAATGTTAAGCAAACCGAAAAAGACTGCAAGCGCCTTTTTCCAAAAGAAAAATGGAACAAACTACACATTCAGATCATATTATACGGCAGGGTTTATTCCCCTGCACGAGGGTTGAAAATCGAACAAGATATTATTACGCGAAAAATAGGGAGAAGGAGTTTTTTGAAACAATTGGACATGCATTAAAAATGCCGGGGTTAAGAAAACACCCGGCATTTATTATAGAATTGAGACCGTTAAAACTACATGTCCTCAACTTTCTCTTTGGCTTTGTCTTTCCAGGATTTCACCTCATCCTCTGCGGCTTGTAGTTGCTCTTCAGCCTCTGATTTCAATTCACCCCACTTGTCTTTGCTTGCCTTAGAATACTCATCAATATCTGAAAGCAATTCGTCATACTTTTCTTTCAACTCTTCAAACTGCTCATCTGCTTTATCGGTAGCCTGATCTGTTGTATTCTCAGATTTTTCCTTAAGCTTACCCAATTTCTCTCTCATTTTGTTGCTCTGCTCCTCCAATGCCTGAACCAGTTCATCTCTTTCCTGCTTCCAGGCTTCGCCAGCTTCCTCCTTTAATTCTTTGGCTTCTTCTTTTACTTCCTCTAGATTCTCATCATCCTTTGTTTCAGAGTTTTCTCCACCTCCCTGGCATGCAGTGAATAATGGTAAGGTGAAAAATAAGATTACTAATAATTTCAAAATACTCTTTTGAATTTTCATGGCTTTAATAAATGTTTTTGTTAACGAATGCTCTAAAACTAAGGAATAGAAATGGAATGAGCAAACTGAAAAACTTTCATTTCTCTAATGATGGTGCCCCCCTCCTTCTCCTTTGTGCAATTCTGCCAATAGATAATATGCATTATTCATAGCAAACAGGGTTTTCTCATTAATGTCATCCATAAAATCAACAGCAATCCATTCATTTTCTATTGTACCGCTTACTACCCTTATGGGGATAAAGCTCCAAAGCTCCTCTGTTTGTTTCATTTCTTTCTCTGCAATAAAAGCAACATAGTGGTCACCATCCCGTGTAACTGCACTTTGAGGCAAAACATAGGATTCTGCACTTCCTGTCAGAATCTGTCCCCTTACATACATCCCAGGCAATAGCTTTCCCGACTCATTTTCAATTTCTACGTGCACATGAACCGCCTTGGGTACTCTGTCAAATTTTTTACCAATAGAATAAATTTCACCCATAAGTTCTTTACCCTGAACCCTGAATTATTGACCAGCCTCCGGCTGTATATTGGAATATTTTGCGGGACACAACTCAAATCCTCGCTCGCTGGGGCGGGGCGAGAGTGGGAAAAACGAAAATTGGTCGTGAACCAGTAAGTTTTGAGTTTTGAAAGCTGCCCTTTTTTCACTTCCTTTGTACCCGTGAAATCCTATCGCAACATATTGTCTTTGTTTTTGCTGAGTGCTTACGCGCTCCTGTTGCTGCATGATTTCATTCCCCATACGCATCACAATCATCAGGGAGCAGATCAAACTGTTTCTGAAGCCCATCAGCATCATGGGAATCATTCGCATGATAAAGATCACCAGCAGGACAAACCACCTGAGTCTTCAGAAAGTAGTCCATGGGACAATCAGCTAATCCACGCACACAGCCATTCCGATTTTGATGGGCATCAACATGAGCTAGCTTATCGTGCTGCCTCAAAAGATAAATTAATCCCTCAGAGTGATTTTGTTGTTCAATATCCGGCAGCACATCATTGGAGACTCCCGGATCAGCTGAACGAAAGTAGCTACCACCAATATGCATTTATCCGGCCTCTTGCCGATCAGCAGCTTTTTGCCTCGCATGGCCTCCGCGCCCCTCCTGCTTTAGGTTAAACCGAAGAATTAATGGCTCCCTGCTATGAGGGAGCATTTCTCATTTTAACCTAAAGAAATTCATTTATGCATAAATCATTTTTTCTCGTGCTGGCACTTACCCTATGCGTAAGTGCCGTAAAGGCGCAATACTCGACTTTAGAGGAAGTATTGCAAACTGTAGAAGCCAACAACAAATCACTTGCAGCCTACCGAAGCTATATGGAAGGTGAAAATTGGCAGTATAAATCGCAAAACAGGCTTCCCGATCCGCAGGCTGATGCTTTTTATCTTCCTTTTGGTGAGCACACTACAGGCAATTACAGTGAATTTCAAATCTCACAACGCATAGAATTTCCCACCGTATACACCAGCAGAGGCAACTGGATAGACGAGCAGCAAGAGCGACTGGAACAGGAATATCAAAAGCTAAAACAGGACATTCTCCTGAAGGCGAAAAAGCTTGGGGTGGAATGGGTTTACCTGCAAAAGCAGCGCGAGTTGGTTCAGGAGCGGGTAACCCAATCCAAAAAGGTGTATGAGCAGGTAGAAACCTTGTTTGAAAAAGGCCAGAGCGGTATTCTTGACAGGAATAAAGCCAGAATCATTTGGCTGGATCAACAGTTTGCACTGGAAGAACTGAATACCCGCGAGACGAATGTAAAACAAGAATTAAAAGCTCTGAATGGTGGAAACGAAGTCAGGCTTCAGTTAAATTCTTACCCCAACAACATGGAAATTCCTGTTCCTGACAGCCTTTGGAATGAACGGTTAATAAGAGATGCGCAAATCTCCCTTTTAGAACGGGAAAAACAAGTGGCTGAGCAACGCTTGAAAGTAGAGCGAAATCAGCTTTTGCCGGACATTACAGCCGGTTACAACCAGCAGGGGGTGGCCGGAAACAATTACTCGGGTTTTTATGGTGGTATCAGTATTCCGCTTTGGAGCGGCCGCAGTAAAGTAAAGATGGCAGAAGCGCAAATCAACTACCGCGATCAGCGCCAATCTGATGTGATTACCTCTTTGAAAAGTGAGTTTTCATCGCAGGTACAACGCTATCAACTGTTGCTTAAAAAATTTAGAGAATACGAAGTAGCACTGTCCGGGTTGAACAGCGAAGTTCTTCTTAAAAGTTCCTATGAACTGGGTGAGATTTCCTTTATGGACTATTACCGCGAAGTTACCTTTTACCGCGAAGCGGAAAACCGGATGCTGGAAATTGAGAAGGAACTCCGGCAACTCAGGGCGGAATTATTAAAACATCAATTGTAAACCTCAAAAAAACAACAATTATGAAATTCAAAGTAAGTCTTTTTATAGCGGCCTTAGCATTCACTTTCGGATGTAATTCAGGTGGAAAACAGGATGACCACGGACACGAGCACGGCAGTGAAACACACATTCACCAAGTTGAAGAACATGGCCATGATCATGAGAATGGAGATCATCACCATGAACAGGAAGAGTTTAGGGTTTCAGGAGATTCAACCGAAATGAAATCCGACTCAACACACGTGCATGAAGATGGAAGTGAACACCATGAGCATTAATTTTTTAAAAAAAACTATATAGTAATGCGATATATAATAGTATTAATGGCTGTACTGATGGCATCTTGTCAGTCAGCACAAGAGAACGGTCACGCCCACGATGCGGAGGGTGGCCATATCAACGAAGGCAGCGATATACCGGCTGTGGACTATACCCGATGGACAGATAAAACAGAATTATTTGTAGAATTCCCGGCTTTGGTAGTGAATGAAACCAGCCGCTTTGCCGCTCACTTTACTGTGCTGGATAAGCATCAACCCATAAGGGAAGGCAATGTAACCGTGAGTTTGGTCAAAGATGGAAAAGGGATTAGGCACACAGTAGAAGCTCCTTCTTCACCGGGTATTTTTTCTCCTTCCCTGCAACCTAAGGCTGCCGGTACTTACCAGTTGATCTTTGATTTAACAACTCCTGGTTATCAGGATAGAATTGTCATAAATGATATTCGGGTATTTGCAAATACGGAGGAGGCTACAAAATCTCTTGGAAGTAAGGAGGAAAATGGAGGGGCTATTAGCTTTCTAAAAGAACAAGCCTGGAAGATTGATTTCCAGACAGCTCCTGTCATTTCCGGTGAGATCTATGATGTCATCAAAACCTCGGGGATTTGGAAGGCTTCACCCGTTAATGTGCGGTCACTTTCCGCCACTGCCAATGGTATAGCAAGTTTTACCATGAAAAACCTCACCGCAGGTACAAGAATAAAGCAAGGGCAACCTCTGATGACCATAAGTAGTAAAGGGCTTACTTCCAATAATTTACAAAGTGAGATTGAGCAAGCCAAGGCCAATTTTGAACAGGCTAAAGCGGAATACGAGCGTAAAAAGCAGCTCCACGAATCCAAGATTGTACCTAAAGCAGAAATGGAACAGGTGGAAAGCAAATACAAAGTGGCCAAATCAAATTATGAAACTTTGAAATCAGGCTTTTCCTTAAGTGGTAAACAAATTACAGCTCCTTATGACGGTTACATTAAATCAATCGATGTAATAAATGGTGATTTTGTAAATCAAGGCACTCCATTGTTGACCTTGGTAACCCATCCTCCAAGCTTATTGGAAGCACAAGTCAGTGCCGCTTATGCTGCCGATTTGCAGACGATTCAAAATATTCATTACAAAAAGCTAAACGATCAATGGTCGAGCATAGGTTCTGCCGGTGGGTCTGTCCTTTCGTTTGGGAAGGCAGTGGAGCCTGCAAAGCCGATGCTTCCGATTTATGTTGAGGTTTCGGAGGAAATTTCTATGCCCGAAGGCAGTTATACGGAAGTGCAAATTGCCTATGGTGAGCCAAGACAAGGCTTACTGGTTCCCGAGGCATCCCTTTTGGAAGATTATGGAAGCTTCTCGGTAATCATCCAACTATCTGGAGAAAGTTTTGAAAGACGCCCTGTAAAAATCGGGAGAAGAAATGGTGAGTATGTAGAAGTGAAGGATGGACTTGAAGCGGGAGAAGTGGTCGTGACAAAGGGTGCTTACCAAGTAAAAATGGCCTCCATGTCAGGAACAACACCGGCTCATGGTCATGAACATTAAAATGGAAATGATATGCTAAATAAGATATTATCAATATCACTTCAAAACAGGCTTTTGGTCTTATTGGGTGCAGTAGTGCTGAGTGTGGCAGGTTTGTTTTTGGCACGTACAATGAATGTGGATGTTTTTCCTGACCTTACGGCACCTACTGTAACTATCCTAACAGAGGCACATGGTTTGGAGTCAGAAGAAGTGGAGAAACTGGTAACCTATCAGTTGGAGACAGCACTCAACGGCTCTCCGAATGTAAGGAGAATCCGTTCATCCTCAGCGGCAGGTATTTCCATTGTATGGGTAGAGTTTGATTGGGGAACGGATATTTACAGGGCGCGGCAAATTGTGAGTGAACGCATCCCAATGGTACGTGAAAACCTTCCGAGTGGTATCGGTGCGCCCACAATGGCGCCCATTTCCTCAATTATGGGAGAGATTATGCTTTTGGGGGTTACATCCGACAGCTTGTCGCCCATGAAATTGCGAACGATTTCTGACTGGACAATTAGGCCTAGGTTAAAAGCCATTGGAGGAATTGCCAACGTAATTGTTATTGGTGGTGATTATAAACAATATCAGGTGTTTGCCCATCCGGAAAAGCTCAAACACTATAATGTAAGTCTTAGTGAGTTGGTGGAAAAAGTAAAAGAAGCCAACGTAAATGCCCCCGGAGGTTTTTTCAATGAACACGGAAACCAATACATCATCAAGGGCAGCGGCAGGGCTTATGCAGTGGGAGAATTGCAGGAAGCTGTGGTAAAACAGCTTAACGGCCAAAGCATTAAAATTAAAGATGTGGCCACTGTGCAGATTGGTGCGTCCGATAAGATTGGTGACGGTTCACTGAATGCCTCACCTGCGGTCATACTGACAATCTCCAAACAACCAGACGTAAACACACTGGATTTGACCGGCCGATTGGATGAAGCCATTGCTGAATTAGGACAAACACTACCGGAAGGGGTTGAGATTAAAAGCCATATTTTCAGGCAATCCGATTTTATAGAAGCCTCCATCAGCAACCTCAACCAAACCCTGCTGGAGGGTACGTTTTTTGTGGTCATTGTCTTATTTATTTTCCTGATGAATTGGCGCACCACACTGATCTCTTTGCTGGCCATACCAATTTCCCTGCTGGTATCTATTATCGTGCTAAAATTATTAGGCTACACCATCAATACCATGAGCCTGGGGGGGATGGCCATTGCTATTGGCACTTTGGTGGATGATGCAATTATAGATGTAGAGAATGTTTATAAACGCTTACGGGAAAATATCAGAAAGCCCAAAAGCGAACGACTCCCTGTATTAACAGTGGTAAAAGATGCTTCTGTAGAAATCAGGAGTTCCATCATCATCGCTACATTGATCATCATAGTATCGTTTGTGCCTTTGTTCTTCCTAAGTGGTATGGAAGGACGGTTATTGAAACCATTGGGAATTGCTTTTGTAACCTCGGTACTTACTTCTTTGGTGGTGGCTGTTACTGTGACACCAGTTCTCTGCTCTTATTTATTGAAAAGAGAAAAAGTATTGAGCAAAAATGCCGAAGGAACCAGAGTTGAAAGATGGCTTCGAAAACATTATTCAAGGCTATTGGGTGGCACTTTAAAATTTCCGAAAACCATAATTACGGTTACAGTAATTACCTTTTTATCAAGTATGGGGCTGCTTACTCAATTGGGAAGAAGCTTTTTACCGGAATTCAATGAAGGCTCGCTTGTCATCAGTGCGGTCGGCCCTCCCGGAATGTCGTTGGAAGAAAGCAATAAAGTGGGGAAGCTGATAGAGCAACAATTATTAGAAATGCCTGAAGTAGAGGTGGTCACCCGCAGGACGGGACGTGCCGAACTGGACGAACATGCCCAGGGCGTAAATGCGGCCGAGATTGATGTGCCTTTTACCCTCGAAGACAAAAGCAAAGAGGCGTTTTTTGAAGAAGTGAGAAAAAAACTCAGCATTGTGCCGGGAGTAAACATTACATTGGGACAACCAATAGCTCACCGGATTGACCACATGCTTTCCGGGACACGAGCCAATATTGCTATAAAAATTTTCGGGCCTGATCTGCAACGCCTTTATGAAGTGGGCAAAAAAATAGAAACGGATATTAAACCAATTCAAGGACTGGCCGATGTAGCGGTTGCCCAGCAAATTGAAGTGCCGCAAATTAGGATCAAACCAAAACGTGAAATGTTATCGGCTTTTGGGATGACGGTTGGCGACCTCATGGAACAGGTGGACATTGCATTTGCAGGAGAGGAAGCCGGTGAGATTTATGAAGGGCAAAAGTACTTTGACCTAATAGTGCGTTATCAGGAAGAGTTCAGGAGCAATATTGAGCGCATCAAAACGACCCTGGTGAGCTTGCCTAATGGAGGCTATACTACTATTGACCAGCTGGCCACGGTATCTTCAGTGAGCAGCCCGAATAAGATAAGCAGGGAAGATGTACAGCGTAAGATTGTAGTAGCGGCCAATGTACAGGGAAGGGATTTGAGAAGTGCGGTCAATGAGATTCAGGAGACCATTACTAGCAGTATTGAAATACCTGAAGGCTACCGTGTGGAATATGGTGGGCAATTTGAGAGTGAAGCAAAGGCTTCACAATTACTCTTGATTACTGCCGTTATCGCAATTCTGATCATATTCCTGCTACTCTACTTTGAGTTTAAAGACGTGAAACTGGCTTTTGTGGTCTTGATCAATCTGCCTCTGGCGTTAATTGGTGGAATTCTGATTGTGTACTTCACCTCCGGGATTATCAGTATTGCTGCTACCATTGGTTTTATTAGTTTGTTCGGTATTGCCACACGGAATGGAATTTTGCTTGTTTCCCGATATGAAGATTTGCGAAAAGAAGGCAAACAAGGATTGGCTTTAATTCAGGAAGGTGTTTTAGACCGACTGAACCCAATCCTGATGACGGCCTTCACTACCGGATTAGCCCTAATTCCATTGGCTATGAAAGGTGGTGAGCCGGGCAGTGAGATTCAAAGTCCCATGGCCGTAGTAATTCTAGGTGGTTTGTTATCAGCCACCATTTTGAATTTAGTGGTGATACCTTGTGTTTATCGGTTGGTGACCAAATGAATGAATTGCGAAACTAAAAAATATAGTAACTGATTGGAAAATTTCTTCCACTACATTGTAGGCTATAGTCACCATACTGAGTATCAGTGCGTTTTTTAGCAATTAACTTCACTTTTCTTAGTCATTTCTTTCCTATTAGTGATGGTGCCCCCCTCCTTCTCCTTTGTTCAATTCTGCCAATAGATAATATGCATTATTCATAGCAAACAGGGTTTTCTCATTAATGTCATCCATAAAATCAACAGCAATCCATTCATTTTCTATTGTACCGCTTACTACCCTTATGGGGATAAAGCTCCAAAGCTCCTCTGTTTGTTTTGTTTCCTTTTTTGCAATAAAAGCTAAGTAATCTATAACAAGCCCGAGCAGGCGAAAGCGGGCATAACCAAAGCTAAAGCGATTGGTGCTGCCCTTTCGGGAAGCCTTTTTTTCCAGATATCAGGCAAGGCCCAGCGAAAGACTATCGCCCAGGTCATGCAGGGCGTCAGACATGATGGCGATGCTGTTGGTAAAAAAACCACCCACAATCTCGAGACAGGTAAAACCGATGTTTATGAAGAAGGCAATCTTCAGATTTTTGGTACCGCCCCCATGCTGATGTGAATGATCATGAGCCATAATTGTGCAATCCTGCTTTGGTGAATATTTCGAGAATATCTTTGTCGATTGGCAAGGGTTTTAAAGACGGCACATTGGCTCCGCCTGTATTGCCAACGGGAATTTTCCCCACAAAAGATTTCACTCCCCCCACCAGCAGTCGCGGTATCTGCCCGATCACTTCGCGGGTGCTTTTGATTTTGATACCGAAAAGCAACATCTTCCAGTGCACATAAGTGTGTTCCAATGGAAAAGCCTGGCCCAAAATATGGGCACGTTCCAAATGCTCCCATGCTCTTTGAAGATGACCGTGCTGAAGATTTTCTCGGTAGTCACTAATTTCCTTCCGGAAAAAGGGTTTTAGTTTTTGGGGCATCGATGTGTTGATTTTCATTTCTCTTTCGGATTTGTTCCATACCTTATTTAATTTCCCCGTGGTGCATACATAATGATAAGCACGCCTATCAGTGCCACAAAACCACCAATAAGATCATACCTGTCGGGAGCAATGCCATCTACCTTCCATCCCCACAGGATAGCCATAACGATGAAAACACCTCCGTAGGCCGCATATACCCTCCCGAAGTTGGCCGGTTGCCAGGTGGCTACAATGCCATAAAGCACAAGTGCAATACCGCCCAAAAGACCCCACCACCAGGGCTTTTCACTACGCAGGCTGAGCCAAACCAGGTAGCCACCACCAATTTCGAAAAGGCCCCCCAGTGCAAACAAGCCCAATGATCGTGTTATTTCAATGATGTTCATGTTTTTTGAATTTTAGCAACAGTCATCCGCACAGCTTAGGTTTTTCGACTTTGCCTTTTCAAAAGCCTCGCGTCCTTCTTTAAATGCGTACCAGGCAATTCCCAAGCTACCAATAGCATCAACATATGGAATTTGAAACCACTGATAGAGCAGACTTGATCCAAGCAGGATAAAAGATAAGTAAAAACAAGTTTTGGTGCATTTAGCATCTGAAATGATAGGTGCCGAATTCAGCTTTTGTCCTACATTAAGTTTCATTCGGTACAAAAAATACATCGTGGCAATGGAAATAAGGGATATGATGATGCCTGCAAGGGTGGTGCGGGGTTCGGCCCCGGTGTAAACTGCCAGAGCCGAACCTACCACCAATCCAACTACTAAAATGTAGAATGCCGTACCAGTGATGCGCAGGGCGTTCTTTTCAAAGGTGTCGCGCTGCACATTTATGTTTTTCCTCATGCGAATGACCATATGGGCAATGCCAAGGCCGGAAAGCACTTCCACAAAACTATCTACTCCAAAACCGAATAGTGCCAGGGTTTCATCCGTAGCACCGAAAAAAGTAGCCACAATCCCTTCCGCTGCATTGTAAGCTATAGTCACTATACTGAGTATAAGTGCGGTTTTAAGCAGTTTTGATCTGTTGTCTTTCATGGTCATTCATTTTTATTAATGATGGTGGCCGCCTTCACCTTTTTTCATTTCCGCTATCAAATAGTAGGCATTGTTGAGGGCAAATTGTGTGTCTTCGGGCACGGCATCCAAAAAATTGACAGCCACCCAGCCATTGCTTTTGGTTCCGATGGTTACTCTCACGGGTGCAAACATCCACTCTTCACCTTCTTTTGCGGCTGTAAAAGCCAGGTAATCGTCACCCTCACGGGTAATGGCGCTTTCGGGTAAGGCAAGTGAAGTAATGCTGTCGGTGAGTATCTCCCCGCGCACATACATGCCGGGAATTAACTTACCCAACTCATTCTCGATTTCAGCATGGACGTGAATAGCTTTAGGATCTTGCTCAAACTTTTTCCCCACGGAGTAAATTTCAGCATAAAGCTCCTTACCGGGCATAGTCTCAACCGTAAATCGGACACGCTGCCCTTCATTTACTTTGTGCACATCTTTTTCAAAAACCATAAGGTCTGCATGGATATGATCAATGTTTACAATCTCGAAAAGATCATTCTGCGGCTGCACATACTGACCGGTTTTCACTTCCACTTTAGTAATGGAGCCTTTGATAGGACTTACCACGGGAATGCGGTTGTAAAAGTCGCCTTCCTGTATCTTTTCAGGATTGATTCCCAACTGCCGAAGTTGTGCTTCATAACTTTTTACTGTGGCCTGTGCTGAGCGATAATCGGCCGTAGTTTGCTGAAAAGCTTTTCCGGAACCCACCTCTTCCTCATACAGCTTTTGCTGACGATTGTACTCCTGCTCAAGAAATGCTTCGCGGTTAAATGATTCCAGATAACTGCGCTGAAGTTCAATGATATTCGGGTGGGAGAGATAAGCCAGCACCTGTCCTTTTTGTACATCATCTCCTTCAATAATTTCGATGCTTGATATATTGGCACCTAAAATAGCGGTCACCGTTGCCTCATTTTTTGGAGGAACCTCAAGTTCTCCGTTGGCTTCAACTATATTGGAGAGGTTTTTTCGGGGAACCGGACCTACCTGCATTTCCAAGGCTTTGAATTGCGCCTGAGAAAGATGAACGCTTTCGCCTTCCCCTTCATGTTCGGTGTGACCGTGTTCATCTTCATGCCCCTGCTTTTCTTCTCCGTGATCGTGAGTATCAGGTGACTTACTATTACAAGCCGCTAAAAGAAAGGTAGCACACAATACAATGATGATATTATTTATTTTGAATTTCATGTTTTTCTTTTTTACTGGTTTGATGAATTGAGGTAATATTCCAATTGGAAACGGGCTTGCAGATACTCTTGCAATGCTTCCCGTGCTTTTACTTCCACCTGCAGGCTTTCCTTTAGGTTTTGAATAAAGGATACGTAATCGATACCTCCTTCTTCATAAGCTAAAATTGCCCCTTTGCGCTGTTCGCGGGCCAGGGGTAAAGCTTCCTGTTCGTAGAACAGCCATGAAGCCTGCCATTTTTCATACTCTTGCAATAGTGAAAGGTATTCAGCCCTCAGCTCAAATTGGGTTTGCCTCAGGTTTTGCTCAGCTATTTCCTGCTCAATACGGGCAGCCTGAGCCCGCCCTTGTTCCTTCATAAAAAATAATAAAGGAATGGTGAGCCCTACCTGGTATTGATAAAAACCACTTTGCCCACTAATTTCCTGAATGCCGTATTGTGCATTCAATTTGGGAAGGAAGTCGGTATTAGCGGCTTTGCGTTCGGCATTAGCCACCTCCACCTGTTGGGCTGCCATACTTAGCCTGGGGTGAGAGCTGAGCGAATCAGGCGGCAGAATGGAGTTTGCCCAATTTTCGGATTGTGAATCCACTACTGTAAACACGGAGTCGTTCACTAACCAAAGGTTGAGCTTGTAGAGAGATGTTTGATAATCAAAAGCGGCCTGCTCCTTTTGCAAGGTCATTTGTTTCACCTGGTTCGAAGCCGCCAAAAAGGCGAGCTTAGAAGTTTCCTCAACCTCGTATCTGAGCCTGGCACCTCGCTGAAAATTCTGATAAATGGAATCCAGCCTTTGATATAGCTGGTAATTCTGCCGGGCGATCCATGCGTTGGCATAAGCCTCTTTCACCTTTTGCTGCAATTCCAATTTGCTCAGATTTAGTGCAGCTTCTGCAAGAGCCACCTGACTTTTCCGGGCTTTCAGTTTTGGGGCAATACCAAAGATGTCCATTTGTTGCTGCTGTATGCCAATGGTGGTGTAAACCCCTGTACCATCACCTATTTCTTCCCCACCAGTAAATAGTTGAGTATTTCCAAAATCCCAGGCGGTTTTCTTCAATGCCTCTTGTTGTTCTATTTCAAGGCGGGCTGCTTGTAATGTGGGGTAAGAAGACACCGCACGGTTTACAGCTTCTTCCATGGATATTTCGGGAAGTTCTCCCGCATTCTGAGCACTGACAGTAGTTGGCGCAAATACAGTGAAGCCCAGAATTACAACAACTGTGGCTATACCCGCACCGGAAGGATTGAGTGATCTTTTTTCTGTCCAGCGATAAAGTATGGGCAATACGAACAATGTTAAAAGGGTAGCAGTAATCATTCCCCCGATCACTACAGTGGCCAATGGACGTTGTACTTCTGCTCCTGCTGATACTGAAAGTGCCATGGGAAGGAAGCCAAGAATATCTGTGAGTGCAGTTAGTAAAATTGGTCGCACCCTTCGTCTTGCTCCGTCTTTGATCCTTTTACTTAAATCCATTTCCCCTTCTTCTTTAAGTTCATTCCAGCCACTGATAAGTACCAATCCGTTGAGTACGGCCACCCCAAAAAGCACAATAAACCCAACACCTGCAGAAATGCTAAAAGGCATGTCCCTCAACCATAGGGCGAATACCCCACCAATGGCAGCGAGGGGGATAGCCATATAGATCATGATACTTTGTTTGAAGCTCCTAAGAGCGAAGAAAATCAGGATGAATATCAGTGCCAGCGCCAGGGGAACCACTATCTGTAACCGATTTGTAGCGCGTTCCAGGTTTTCAAAAGCTCCCCCGTAGCGGATGTAGTATCCGGCCGGAAGATCAAGTTGAGCGTTCAGCTTCTGCTGGATTTCTTCCACCAATGATTTAACGTCACGGCCACGCACATTTACCCCCACATAAGTCCTGCGATTGGTATTGTCGCGGCTGATCTGCATCGGGCCGGGTTCGTAGCTGATGTCGGCTACCTCATTCAAGGGTATTTGCGCACCAGTTGGAGTATTCACGTAAAGATTCTTCAGGTCATCAATATTGCTGCGATGTGCTGAATCAAGGCGAACCACCAGGTCAAATCTTTTCTCACCCTCAAAGATCACCCCGGCTTTTCCACCCGCAAAGGCAGATTGAATCACTTGATTTACGCTTGAGATATTCAGGCCATATTGGGCCAGGTCGGCACGATCATATTTTACCGTCATTTGAGGCAGGCCGCTGGTAGCTTCCACGCGCATATCGCCTACACCCTCTACAGTGGAAATAATTTGACCCATTTCTTCGGCTTTATCGGCCAATACCTGCAGGTCTTCACCATAAAGTTTTATCGCGATATCCTCACGTACACCGGTGAGTAGTTCATTAAAGCGCATTTCAATGGGTTGGGTAAATTCATAGTTTACCCCAGGAACGATACTTAGTGCTTCTTTAATTTTAATTATCAGCTCTTCTTTAGTGTCTGCCGAAACCCACTCATCCTGCGGTTTGAGAATCAGGAAGCAGTCTCCAATATCCATAGGCATGGGATCGGTGGGGACATCGGCCACTCCAAAACGCGTCATGGCGTGTTGCACTTCGGGGAAGTCTTCCAGAATGATCTTTTCAATCCGGGTGGAAGTTTCGATGCTTTCGGAAAGGGAACTTCCCGGCTTCAGGATAATGTGAAAAGCAATGTCACCCTCGTCCAATTGTGGAATAAATTCGCCACCCATTCGGGTAAACGTAAATACGGCAAGTATCAATAATACTACAGCCGAACCTATGACCAGGCCCGCTTTTCGAAGGGTGCCTCCCAAAGCCCGCTCATATTTTTCTTCCAGCCAAATAACAATACGATCTCCCCACGACTTCTTCTCTTCCGGTTTTACCCTGATAAACAGGGCGGAAATCATCGGTACATAAGTGAGGCATAGTATCATGGCACCGATCATGGCAAACATGAAGGTGAGCGCCATCGGTTGGAACATTTTGCCTTCTACACCTTCAAGAAAGAGAATGGGCAGAAACACGATCAAAATGATAAGCTGGCCAAAAAATGCAGAGTTCATCATTTTGGAAGAAGCCTTAATGGTCGTTTCATCACGCTCTTGCTGAGTGAAGCGCTTTTTACCTATTCCCATCTTCTGAACCAGGAAGAACACAGTACCTTCCACAATTATCACGGCACCATCTACAATTATCCCGAAGTCGATGGCTCCGAGGCTCATCAGGTTGGCCCATACGCCAAACACATGCATCAGGATAAAGGCGAAAAGCAGCGACAGCGGAATGGTAGAAGCCACAATAAGTCCACCGCGCCAGTTGCCCAACAGGAACACCAGCACAAAAATTACGATCAGAGCGCCTTCCAACAGATTGCCGGTAACGGTGCCGGTGGTTTCGGCAATAAGTTCGCTGCGGTCAAGAAAGGGTTCGATTGTAACACCATCGGGAAGAGATCCCTGGATCTGTGCCACCCGCTCCTTCACCTCCTCTATCACTTCGTTGGAATTGGCGCCTTTGAGCATCAGGATCATGCCTCCCACCGCCTCACCCTTACCATCTTTGGTAAAAGCTCCGTAGCGCACAGCATTTCCAAACTGCACTTCAGCAATATCCTTGATGCGGATAGGCACTCCGTCCAACGTTTTCACTACGATATCCCGCAAGTCGTCAAGACTACGGACGAGGCCTTCCCCGCGGATAAAGTTGGCGTAGTGGTTCTTTTCTATATAGGCACCACCCGTATTCTGGTTGTTTCGCTGCAGGGCCACAAAAACATCGGTTATAGTAAGGTCGATGGCCCTGAGTTCATCGGGATCAACGGCAACTTCGTACTGTTTTATTTTTCCTCCAAAAGCATTGACCTCCACAACTCCCGGCACCATAGCCATTTGTCTGCGTACAATCCAATCCTGCATGGTGCGCAAATCTGTGGCGGAATATTGGTCTTCATAGGCCTCATCTACCTGAAGGGTGTACTGGTAGATTTCACCGAGGCCGGTGGAAATAGGACCCATGGAAGGATCGCCAAAGCCTTCCGGTATTTCCTCTTCTACCGCCTGTAGTTTTTCGCTCACAAGCTGGCGCGGCAGGTAGGTGCCCATATCGTCTTTAAAAACAATGGTTACCACTGAAAGCCCGAAGCGGGATACAGAACGAATCTCTATGACTCCCGGTAAGTTGGCCATAGCAACCTCCACCGGATAGGTTACAAACTGCTCAATATCCTCTGTTCCGAGATTTGGCGCCTGGGTGATAACCTGTACCTGATTGTTGGTGATATCCGGTACGGCATCAATGGGTACTTTGGTCATGCTCCAGATGCCGGCACCAATAAGAACCAGGGTGAGCAGACCGATAATGAACTTGTTCCTTACGGAAAAAGCAATGATTTTATCAATCATGAAATTAAAGTTTAATTCAACAATAAAATGGTTGGTGAGGACGAGAGTCCTCTAAGTATTTGTTGAATTAAACCTGGGGCGGATCCAGCAGAGGAGCCGGATAAGTAGAATAAGGATGTTCTGAATAGAAGGATGTGAGTTGTGCGTGCATCCTTGGCGACTCACTCAAAGCAAAAAAGGCACTTACAGTAATACTGGTATGGCAACACTGGCAAGCACAAAAAGGAGTGCAAAGATCCTCACCGGCCGGGTGATCATGACCAGAATGATCATGTTCCGCCAGCATTTCCTGATATACCTGTACTTCCGCACAGTCAACGCCATCGGCACAAGGCACCACAGATAGCGCCAGGAAGTAAATGGATAATATGGCTGATAGAACTTTTAGCACGGTTGCGAAATTAGTGAAAATAGAGCATTTGAAAAACCAAATGGAGTTCAGTTGTGGGATTTTTATTAGAATAGAAGGTGTTTCGCAAAATTGCACTCTTCCCGCAAACTTTGGCTTGCAGCGGTGGATATGTGGGGTTTGCGGGATGTGTGCAATGTGCGCTGGCAGAAATTTTCAAAAATGCGAAGCGGGGGTCTTTTCTTTTTTCATTCTTGTCAGTCGCCTATGTCTTTGTTCGGTTGAACTGTCGATCAAGTTCTGTGTTAATTGACTGATAGCTTGGTTCTACGTGAATAGTAATGTGTGCTATTTCAGGAAGTTCTTCCTGAATTGTATCTTGTAGTTTATGGGCTAAAAAATGCCCTTCTTCTACTGTAATTTTTCCGTTCACCATGGCGTGAAGCTCCACTAGATATTTCATCCCTGCTTTTCGCACAAAACATTTTTCCGTTCCTTTTATACCATTTACAGTAATTGAAATTTTACGGATATCCTCAATCAAATCATCATAAAGATGTTCGTCCATTATTTCTCCAAGTGCGGGTCTGAAAATTAGATAAGCATTGTATAAAATGAATGCAGAAGCAAATAGAGCAGCCCAATCATCAGCCGTTTCATACCCTTCTCCAAAATACAATGCAATTGATATACCTATAAAAGCAGTTACAGAGGTTATAGCATCACTTCTATGATGCCAAGCATCTGCTCTTAGAGAAGAACTTTTAATAGCCTTTGCTTTTTTGGAAACATATCTATATGCACCTTCTTTCCATAGTATTATTACAGCAAGAACTATGAGTGTCCATGCCTCAGGGATTTTATGGGGTGTTTGAATATTGATGATGCTTTCGTAAGCAATCACGGTTGCCGAAGTGACTAAAAAAGCTACTACTAAAAATGTTATTAATGGCTCTATTCGAGAATGACCATAGGGATGGTTTTCGTCTGGTGGTCGTTGAGCATATTTAAATCCTAAAAGCACAAAAAATGAAGAAAAAATATCGGTTGTTGATTCAATGCCATCTGCAATCAAGGCATATGAATTACCTAAAAATCCCGAAATGAGTTTTATGGCTGCTAATAGTATATTACCAACAATGCTAAAATAGGTTGCCTTTGTTGCTGATTTTTCATTTGTTAATTCCATTAAACATTTCTATTTAACAAATTCAGAACAATCAGCAGAAGGTTTATAAGTCCCTGCTCCTTGTTGATAGACTAAGGAAGCTCCCAAATGCCCTGTGTAAAACAAGCCAAAGAGTGCCATAATTATTAGAAAAAGACTAACTGATTTAATTGCACTTAAATAATTGTGTGAAATGATTTTGGATGAAGTCATAAGGCCGAATGCTACTGAATAAACAATTAATGTAGCATAAGCCCACCATTGATGCTCTTTTAAAACATTGGGCTCACAGATTTTTCTTACCTCAATAGAGTATGCCAATTCTCCTGTATAAATGGCAATCCAACCACTTAACACGCCAATAGCCAACATTGCATAAATCATCTGTTTTAGAAAAAGATGTTTAACAACTAAACTTAAGGTAGCTGCCAAAGATGCTAAAAGCAAAGTGGCTATTGGTAAGTGTACAAGAAGTGGATGCCATAATTCTTCTCTCCACATTGGAGGTATTTCTGCATTCATTAGCTTGTGTTATTCTAATATTTTCACAGAAAGAGGAACATTTTTATTTCCTTTTTTCTCAACTGTTATTTCAACTTTGCTTTTTTCTTTTATTGCATCGAAAGTTGCAGTTTCACCATCACTAGTCAATACTTTAGTTTCGTCTGTAAAATACAGTTCAACTAATTTGTCATCAGAAGTTTTTACATAAATTTCTTTTTCGCCTGGCTTAACTTTTTCGGCAACACCTTGATAGGTTCCTGAATTTACAACATCTGTGTTTTCGTTTTCGGCACAAGAGATTAATAAAAATAGTCCTCCTAATAATACTCCTAAGATTAAATTTTTCATTGGTTTTGGTTTTTAGTTTGATTAAATATATTACTGTTTGATTAAATTTTATTTGAAAAAATAAATATTTGTCTAACAGATTAATGTTAGACTGCACAGGAGATAAGCCTGTGAAAAGGTATTAGCAAGATAAAATGGGGGAACCACGCGATGGAGCATTTTCCTGAAAGGATGCGTGGTAAACGAGTAATTGTTCGCTGTGGGTAGTTGGTGTTTCTTGTTCTACTTCTACCAAATGGAAAAAAGCAGCGACAATGGCCAGTGTTTTAACTTTGGCTAAATCACTAAGAAAACTTTTATCGGTATTCTTATTGCGCTCAAACTTTATAATATCTGAACTGTGCTCCAATTCGCTGAAAAATAAAAAAATTAAGTCCAGAAATCTTTTTTCTGACTCCTCATCTACATGATTTACACTGTTGTGGTCTTTAGAATGTGTCTCTTTATGCAATTCATGACAGTGTGGAATAAGATTGTGCGCAAACCCAATAGAATAGGTCAGAACTAAAAGGGCTGATATGAAAGGTTTGAGCATTCTCATGCTGTTAAGCGGTTTGAATTGTTGCAAATCTATAAGTAAATGTTTCAGAAAACAAGTAATGGACGATCAAGAAGTAGGGTTTAACTTTATTTATTAGTGACATGCCTTGCTCCGCTTACAGCGAGCGAGGATTTGAATTGCGTACTGCAAAATATTTCAAAAAAAGGCCGGAGGCTGGCCAAAAAAATATTGGCGAGACACGTGGTGGTGCTCCAACTATCAGTAGCACCCTTGCTACTGATTAATCCCGGATTATTCTAACAAACTTATGTTTAATATTTTCCTATTTCAACAAATGAAGACTGCCTTTGTAAGTCTTCTGGGTCAGGTCTTCAAAAGACACCTTTATATAATAAACATAAACATCAGGTGGCAAAATATTTCCTTTATTAGTACCATCCCAGGTTTCTGTTATATCATCTGAAGCGAATACCAACTCGCCCCATCTATCGTGAATTCTGATATAGTACTCCCTGATTCCTTCTCCGAAAACTTCAAAAACATCGTTCACTCCATCTCCATTGGGAGAAAAAGCATTGGGCACAAAAAAGTTTGAGGGCTCTATGACTTCAATGTATTCTTCTATTGTAAGGGTGTCTGTGCAACCATCAGCAGAGCTTGCAATCAACGTAGGAGAATAAAGTCCAGGTTCGGTGTAAATGTGCGAAGGTTCAAATGAATCATTCAAATTGGAACCATCCCCAAAATCCCAAGTCCAGGTACTGCCGTTAGAAGAAGTATTGTTAAATAATACCTGATCTTCATTGGCAATTGCCCGCAATGGGGATGCAGTAAATTCGGCTGTTGGTTGTTCAAGCACAGTTAATGTTTGAACTGCTGTGTCCCTACAACCTTCATTATCAACGATCAACTGCACATCGAAATCGCCTCCGCTACTATATGTTTCTGAAGGGTTTTCTGCATTGGAAGTATTTCCATTGCCAAAATCCCAGTTGTAATCCAGGCCAGCAGGCGAAGAATTATTGGTAAAAGTTATTGGTGTTCCTGCACAAGCAGATGCTGCTTCAAATTCAGCAGTAGGGTTGGTTCCGACACCTACGGTAACCGTATCGGTATTCACACAACCATTGGCATCTGTACCTGTGACAACATAAGTTTCCTCCGAAGCAATATTTACTGTTGGATCAGCTACATTAGGATCACTCAATCCTGTAGTTGGACTCCAAACATAAGTATCCGCACCTGTAGCATTCAACTGTGCGTCTTCACCATCACAAATAAATGCATCATTTCCGGCAGAAACATTGGGCAAGTCAACAACCTCTACCGTATTATCCTCCGTATTGCTACATCCATTCCCATCTGTAAACTCATAGCTAATGGTGTGATTTCCTGTTCCTGCATCTTCAGGAATAAAATCTGTTCCTGAAATGCCAGGGCCACTGAAAGTACCTCCGGCAGGTTGACCTGTGAGTGCAACTGCTGAAGCATCATCTGCACAATAGGGGCCATTCAGGCCCGAAAAGCTAACTGTAGGCAAATCAACAACCTCAATATCAACTGATTCGTCATCCACACAGCCGCTACCATCGTCATAGGTATAAGTGATTGTATTGGTTCCAATATTGGCATTTGATGGAATGAAATCTGTTCCACTTACACCAGGGCCACTATAAGTACCGCCTGTTGGTGTGGCATTCAATGCTACAGGGTTTGAATCATCAATGCAATATGGCCCGGGATCAGGATTAAAAACAATAGATGTGCCTGAAGTTGCAGGGTCAACGCTAAAAGAATTACTTGCCGGAGAATCACAACCATTGTCTGTTGCTATTACTGTATAGCTTGTTCCGGGTGTCAACCCGGATATTTCACCACCAACACCTACACTTGGCCCGGCAGGTGTAAATGTATAGGTAAAGTTGGCATCATAATTTGTAATCGTTGCAGTTCCATCACTAAAGCAAGTTGCCGGGTCTGTTGTAACTGTTGGCGCATTAGGCCCGGATGTTTGAGGATCAATGCTAAAATCAGTACTTGGCTGTGAATCACAACCGGCATCCGTTGCTATTACCGTGTAAGTTGTACCTGGTGTCATCCCGGAAATAACACCTCCGGCACCCACCGTAGGCCCGGCAGGCGTAAAGGTATAGGTAAAGGAAGCATCGTAATTGTCAATGGTAGCTTCGCCATCATCCGTACAAGTGGCAGGAGTTGTAGATACCGTAGGAGTAGGTGTAGTCGCTCCTGAAGTAACAAAGGTGATAAAAATCACGCCCTCTGCTCCATTACCACCATCGCTATTAGCACCACCCCCGGCACCACCCCCGCCATATACGCTTCCATCATCAGTAGTATTGGGTCCACCTGCACCTCCGTCTGGGCCTGCTCCAGCGCCTCCAGCACCTCCATCTCCTCCACTACCATTATTTCCAGAACCACCTGTAGTATTTGTTGTGCCACCACTGGCAGTGCCACCAGAACCACCTGATCCCGTACTACCACCAGTACCGGATCCACCAGTTCCTCTCACACCACCATTTGCCTGAAGGCTTATTGCATTACCTCCTGCATCAGTACCTGAAAAAGTACTGTTTCCTCCGGTATTTCCATTATCTCCAGAAAACCCATCATCATTTCCATCTCCTCCGCAACCACCAGCTCCAACACTATAGTTAAAAGTAGAACCCGGTGTTACATTTATTGTGATAGTGGTGTAACCACCACCTCCTCCACCACCGCCACCACGGGTATTAAAAAAACCTCCATTACTTCCTCCGCCACCACCGCCACCGCCACCACCGGCTCCATATACTTCTACGGTGATTTCGGTAACACCACAAGGCACATCCCAGGTGCTGGAATTGGCTCCACTTCCACAAGGGTTACCAGCAAAGGTTTCATCTTGTGCGTATATTGAAGTAGAAAAAAGTGCAAAAAGGGCGGTTAATAGTATTTTAAATATTTTCATTTCTTTTGAAATTGAGTTTGGGTTTATCTGACTGCAAAATTAATAAATTTGCCTTAACAGCATTTGCTAATGTTAAAGTTTTAATTATTTACAATACAGGACTGTAAATAAATCGTATTTTTAATTATACTTAGAGTTGGTATGTCATTTATTTTATTCTAAATCAGCATTTTAATACTTTTTTAATCTCATTGCAATATTATTAATTATAATATATAGTAATGTGTAATCATTGAATTATAACAATGTATTGTTTTTATTTACCTAAAAATAATCATTTTAGTTCTGTTGTATAAAGGATGTTTATCCACTGGTGCAAGACAGAATAATTCTCCCTATTCTTCAAGCTTACAACTTATTAAAAAACTTTAATGATTCAGCAATATAAAATAACTGGGCTGCTTGATTTTATCAGTAGGCAGGGGTTTTATTTCCTTAAAATTTAGATTGGGATACTTGTCCTCAAACTGATCTTTTAAGCTGTGGTTCAATACCAAAGCGCAGGGTGCTGCTTTATTGTACATTTCTTCCAAAGCAGCAAAATCGTATTCTTCCGAAACCTTTTCAAATCGCTGCATAAGATAAAAAGGAAGGCTTGGCGGTTTGGCTGTTTTGTTGGCAATAATTACTTCCGCTCTTTGATCGGCCGATTGCTCTATGTATTGCGCAACCCTAAGCGTAGCATTTTTTACTTCATCGGCAAAGGGTAAAAAAAGACACCATAAAACCAATTGAAAAGCCACATTTATTGAAAGCAGATATTTGACAAATACTGCTTTTTTTATGGCATTAACAAGGAACACATTTGCAATAATAAATGCCAAACTGCCCAGTAGAAATATGATTTTCAAAGCATTGGACAGTTCGAGGATAAAAGGAGCAATGGCCAGGGCTAAGAGCAAAATGAAATTTAAGCCAAAATGAAGTGCCTGAACTACTTTACCGGGGCGATTTTCCTTTAGGTCAATGGCCAATCGGGCAATAATCAAGGCCAGGGGAACATGCGCTGCCACAACATAAGCGGGCAACTTGCTCGGTGAAAATTCAAAAATCAACCAGGCAGAAATAAACCATGCCGACAGCAAAAAATGCTGGTCTTTTTCTTTGCCGAATAAATTAATGACTCCCTTATAAATTGCTTTTGGGAAAAACAGCAAATAAGGCAAAAAGAATAGCGCCATTCCCAATAGATGGGTTCCCGGAGGTCCTGTTTGCCCAAAAACACTGCCGCCTACACGCTTTAAAATATACCAGTCTATCATCCAGGAGATAAACTCCTGCCCCCCTTCTTCTTGGGTACACATCCATCCCCAGAGAAAAAGCGGCATTGCAGAAAGTGGCAAGAAAAACCAAGGGTGCAGCCGAAGTAATTGCTTGCGATTGGGATGAAACACAAAAAGCAGGAATGACAGGACAGCAGTGAAGATAATGACGGGAGGTCCTTTTGTGAGCAGTGCAAGAGCAAAGGAAATCCAAAATACCAATACCCATTTGAACTCCCTGAACAGCAAAACATACAACATTGCAAAGCCACAAATGCTCGTGAAAAAGAGCAGAGTAGCATCGGTTACCGAAATTTTAGCCAGTGCCATCACCAAAAATGAACTGCTGAGCACGACCATTCCGTAAAAGCTTTGTTTTTCGCCAAACAATCTTTTGCCAAGAAAAAATACAGCCGCAATAGTTAGCAATATGAATACGGCAGATGGAAATCGGACAGCAAACTCATTTATACCAAAAATCTTATAGGAAATAGCAATATTCCAAAAGTGCAGCGGTGGCTTTCTGTGTACTTCCGACCAAATAAATTCGGGCATCAGCCAATTGCCACTTTCCAGCATATGCTTTGCAAAACCAGCATAAGCACTCTCGTCTTGATCCCATAAGCTGACCCAATTGTTGCCAAAAAGCAATACAAAAGCAATTAGCAACAAGTACCAAATCGACTTCTGAGTATAGGGTTTATCCGAAAAAAATGAAAACATATCTTTTAAAAAATGGCAAGGGCAAAGATATGTGAATTTAAATGTAATTATCCATTGCTCTGCTGAAGGGTAAATAACAAAAGCACTATTCTTCATTCCACATCTTCTACTTGTTGATTTCCAAATGCTCGTTTCTCAATTTCTACACTTAATTCTGTAAATTCATGGCATTAATAAACCAAAGCATAGCTCAAAATGGAAAGCCAAACCCTAACCGAAGTAAAAGTTACCAACCCGATTGACAATTCAGTTCTCTACACCATTGGAGAACAATCGCAGGAAAATATTGACAAAGTATTTGAAACCGCCCGCAGCATTCATCCCAAAATTGCTGCCATGAGCGTAAAAGAGCGGGTGGCCGAAATGCTCAAGATCAATGATTATATCCTGGCGAATAAAGACAAAATCCTGGACCACATTATTCAGGAAACCGGAAAATCAAGGGTAGATGCCCTGGTAGCCGAAGTCTTTGAAGTCTGTGATGTAATTGATCACTTCAAAAAAGTGGCGCCCAAAGTGCTGAAAGACCAAAAAGTCTCCACCCCTATTTTCCTGATGGGCAAAAAATCAAAAGTGATTTTTGAACCATTGGGTACCGTCCTTATTATTTCTCCCTGGAATTTCCCATTTTACCAGGGTATTGTTCCCGGTCTGCTGGCTTTCCTGGCGGGAAATGCAGTAGTTTTCAAACCCTCTGAAGTCACTCCGCTCAAAGGACTTTGGGAAGATATGATTGAAAAAAGCGGATTTATGAAAGATGCTTTCCAAGTGATATACGGAGCAAAAGAAACCGGAGCCAAGGCCATTGCTGCCCGTCCAGACAAAATCCATTTTACGGGAAGCGTGCGCACCGGCAAAAAAATCATGGAATTGGCTTCCAAAAACCTCACTCCCGTTGACCTGGAACTGGGTGGAAAAGACCCATCTATTGTATTTGACGATGTGGATTTGGAACGCACCGTAAACGGCATTATGTGGGGCGCCTTTACCAATGCCGGGCAATCCTGTACTTCCATTGAGCGATTGTATGTGCAGGAAAGCATTTATGATCAATTGCTGGAAATGCTGGTGGATAAAACCAAAAAACTGCGTCTTTCCTCTCCCGATGTAGATTACCGGGATCCAAATAGTTGTGATGTAGGTGCCGTAACAGCTGAATTTCAAATCAAGATTATAGAAGAGCACATCAAAGATGCCGTGGAAAAAGGCGGGAAAATATTGACCGGAGGAAAACGGGAAGGCGATTCGCATCACTTCCCTCCTACCATTGTTGTGGATGTAGATCACAGCTTTAAAATAGCATCTGAAGAAACTTTTGGGCCGGTAGTGGCCGTCATGAAATTCAAGGATGAAGCCGAGGCCATCCGTCTGGCCAATGACTCGCCCTATGGATTGAGTGCAAGTGTTTGGTCAAAAGATTTGAAAAGAGCCGATCGTGTAGCGCGAAAAATCGTAACGGGCAATGTTTCCATCAATAGCCATATGCTCACGGAAGGCAATCCTGCCTTGCCATTTGGCGGCACCAAAGACAGTGGATTTGGCCGCTACAAAGGCGATTGGGGACTGACCACTTTCTCTAATGTGAAATCCGTCTTGACTGACAAACAAGGCTCCACCATTGAGGCGCATTGGTATCCTTTCACAAAAAACAAATTCGACTTACTAACAGATTTAATGGATGCCTATTTCCCCAGGACTAAAAATTGGATCAAATTTGCCATCAAGGGCTTGAAAATGGATACGATTGGGAATAAGGAAAAAATAAAGTGACTAAAGTTTGAAGTACTTAAAGTGAGCTAAAGTTTAGAGTGCGTTAAATTTGAAATATGGTAAACAAAGAATTTGCAACTCAACTTGAAGAAAGAACTAAAAGATTTGCTATTGAGATAATCAAATTATCTGTTCTATTACCGAACTCCCCTGAAGCCAGAGTTATCAGATATCAACTCACAAAATCAGGCACGAGTATTGGAGCAAATTACAGAGAGGCAAACAGGGCATGAAGCAAGGCAGATTTTAAAAGCAAAATCAAAATTTGTGAAAGTAAGACAAGTGAAACTCTTTATTGGCTTGAAATAATTACGGAAATGAAATGGATAGAATATAAAGTGTTAAGCCTAATAATAAATGAAGCCAAAGAATTGCTGGCAATATTCACTTCAATTGGTAAAAAATTAAACGCAAAAATATGAAACTGCTCTCCATATCACTTTCAACTTCAGTTCATTTTTGGCACTTAAAAATTTTAGGCATTTTAGCTCACTTTAGGCACTTTAGCTCACTTTAGACACTTTAAAAAAATGGCAAAACACTACGATTACATTATAGTTGGTTCGGGACCATCGGGCGGTAACCTGGCCTACAACCTGAACAAGGCCGGGGCAAGTTGTCTGCTGTTGGAAGCGGGCAAGTTTTTCAGAAAGGACACTTTTCCGCGCAATGAAGCCGATACCTCAGCTCAATTGTATTGGGGCGGTGGAATTGAGTTTGATGATAAAGCTGAGATGATATTTCTTCGTGCACGTGTGATGGGCGGCACATCCATTGTGAATCAATGTCTGCTCGACCGATTTGACGACAATGCCTGGAAAGACTGGAAAGATCGCTCAGGAGTTGATTTTTTCAATTCCGAACATATGAAACCCTATTACGACAAAGTAGAAGATTTCCTCAATCTGCACACTTTTACACCGGAAGAGCGCAATAAAAATGCAGAGCTCTTTTGCGAAAGTTGTGAAAGATTGGGCTATAAATGGAATTACCTGCGAAAAGGACAGGGCGATTGTGCCCACGAACGAGGCAACGATTGTATCGCCTGTTTAAGTGGCTGCCATCGCGATTCCAAGCAAAGTTCCATGGCCACTTATATCCAGAAAGCTGAAAAAGAAGGACTGCAAATTTCCAGTGAAACTGAGGTTCAAAAAATCATTAAAAAAGACCGGACAATACAGGTGCATGCCCTTTACAAAAAAGAAAAAGAAATAACGATAGAAGGCAAAAACCTGATCCTTGCAGGTGGAGCTTTTGGCACAACAAAAATGCTATTGCAATCAGGGTTTGGAGATGAATTGCCTGCCCTGGGCAAAAAATTCTCTTCACATCCACAGTTTATGAGTTTTGGTATTTTCGATGAGCCCATTGATGCACACAAAGGCTATTTCCAAACAGTGGCATCAAAAGAACCAGTTTTCAGGGAACAGGGTTTTAAACTGGAGAATGTATTTGCCCCGCCCATTTCTGTAGCTATGCTTTTCAATTCGCTTGGAAAGGAGCATCAGGAAATTATGCGCAATTACCGCAATATGCAATGTATTGAAGTGGCCATCAGGGATGAAAATATTGGAGAAATAAAACTGGATAACAAAGGAAAACTATCGGTTAGTAAGCCATTGAGCGATCAGGATAAAAGGCGGAGGGACAGAGGGCTGGAAGTGGTGAATAATATTCTCTCAGCAAGCAATGCCAAAAGAGTTATCCAATCGCCATATTATTTCGGGCTACACCTGATGGGTGGTTGCAGCATGGGAACGGATCCCAAAACATCGGTAGTGGATCCCGAATTCAGATTGCACGGACATCGCAATATCTATATTGCAGATTCCAGCATCTACCCTTCTGCTCCGGGAATCAATCCATCCTTGAGCATATTTGCACTGTCACAAAAATTAAGCGAACAATTAATTCCTGAAGAAGATGTCAAAGATACTGAGCAAAAACGCGCTGAAAGCGCTAAATAGAATAGGCGATATAATTATTCCCGAAAACGGGGAATTCCCCAAATTTTCGGATACTGCATCCATTCAGCATATTGATGATTTGCTGGCTTATGCACCGGAAAATGATATCAAAGACCTGAATATGCTCCTCATTATTTTGTCATTTATGCCGGGTTTTGTATTGGCCTGGTTGGTTAAGAAAATGGAAACTTCCAGGGAAAACAAAGGGGCACTCGGCACCCTTTTCCGCCAACTGGATTTTGGGGTAAAAGGACTGATTTTTTCCTGCTACTACAGCGGCAAAACGGGCGATGGTTATAATGGCAAAAACCCGCTGGATATTATTGGCTATGAGATTGAAAGGGTGGAGGATTGAGAAGTATTGACTTTGATAATAGTTATTGTGCTGCACCAATCCACTTGCTATTCCACTGCTCAATACCACTAAAAATAGCAGCTTTATCCGTGCGTACATATTCACTGGCAAGGACATGACTGCCTTCTTCAATCGGGAATTTCATTTTCAAATCTGAAGCAAATTGATCAAATGCATTGAGCATGGCTTTTACACTGGCCGCATGATCCTGATTGGCTTCATCTTTATAATAATAAAAGCAAACAAGAGGTGCTTGTATTTTTTCATAAGTACTACTTTTAGCTACAAAATTCCTCAAATCTTCGATTGACTGAACAGCTGTTATTTTTTGTTCTATTGTCCAATGATCGTAGTATTCCGGGTCTATTCTTTTCTGGAGTTCTTCAGAAGCTTCAAAATTACGTTCATTGCCATTTAGCAGGGCATAGAGCTGAATAAGTCCCGGTATTTTCGCCAAAACACCAAGCGGGCTTACATAATCATAAAATGGGGAAAAAAGGATAAGTGCCTGAACTCTATCGGGATACTGTGCAGCAAGATATGTGGCAAGCAAAGCTCCCATACTTGTACCAAGCACAATTACAGTATCCCCCAATTCTTGTACACGATAAAGGGTTTCTTCCACTTCCCTTAAATAATCATCAAAAGCAGCACGATTATGCGCTTCCTTGTCCAGTCCATGCCCGGGAAGACGCAGGTAATAAGCATTGGCCTGCCATTTCTTTGCCAGTGAATCTGTAATGTATTCACCTTCAGCCCTCGATGCACCATATCCGTGAATATACAGCAAAACCCGGTCTGTTTTTTCACCAAAATAAATTAATTTCTCTTCATCACCAGGCCTTACTCCTAATGTCTTACTCTTGTCTAATTTATTTTCGTAAAAATCATGAAAAGCTATTTCCTTAGATGGCTTTACTGGTTTATAATATTTATTCTTTGCAAAAAACAAAGCCAGGCTCAGGAGCATGGTTGCAAACAAAAAATAATAAAATGCCTTGCCCTTTTTAGATTCAGTTGGCTCCATCAGCATATTTTTGAACAGCCCTGGAACCTATGAATATTTTATTACCCTCAACTAAAACAGGGCGTTTTAAAAAAGTGTAATGTTCCAGTAAATAATGTTTGTAATCTTTCTCATCAAGCTTTTTGTCTTTCAGCCCCAGTTCTTTGTATTTTCTCGCGGTACGGCTAAACAGTGCTTGATAGGATCCTGCTATAGCAGCCAATTCTTCCACTTGCTTTTCATCCAGCGGATCGCTTTTGATATCAATCAATTCAAATGATTGGGTTTTGTCTCCCAAATCCTTAAGAATTCTTTTGCAGGTAGAGCAGGTGGAAAGGTAGTAGATGCGTTTCATCAACAGAATTTATTTTTTATCCTGCTAATTTCACAAATAACATTCACAAACAAGGCAATACACCGCTGAAAAATGAAGATCAAATTTCCCAGCCTATCAATCCTTTAATACTTTCCACAGAATATACCTCAGAGTTGGGAACGTGCTCCAATTGATTTTTAAGGTACTGTGCCGTAGGAAGCATCCATTTTTCATTTTCTGCATTCGTGTTGTTGAGAATAATACTGAGCTGATATAAAGTAGTCAGTTCTTCAAAAAGGTATTTGGCATTGAGTTCCATATTTTCGCGATCCATTTCAAACAATGCTTTGGCAGCCTTTTCGCTTTTGCCCAAACCACTCAATAACAAATCATCATATTCTGAATTTTTGCCCAGTGCAGTTTTTATTTCCGCCATCATCACTTTCAATCCATCTGATTTAAAGCAGGCACGTAACATGTCCAGCACCATGATATTTCCGGCACCTTCCCAAATTGGCAGCACCATCACATCACGCATAATCTTGGGCAACACGCCATCTTCAATATAACCGATACCACCCATCAGCTCCATGCTTTCGCGAGTGATGTACACCGCTTTTTCAGCCGACCATTTTTTGACCATAGGGGTGAGCAAACGGGAAAGGTGTTTTTCATTTTCATTGCCATTGTCTGCATTGTCCAGTGCTTCAATGGCACGCCATGTGAGGTAAAAATTGGCAACATTCAAACTTCCGAGTTCAAAAAATTTATCCCTGATAAGGGTGTGTTCTACAGCTGTTTTTCCAAAACTCTGGCGAAATAATGTAAAATTATAAGCTTCTACCAATGCCCTTCTGGCCCCAGATAAAGCCGCAACAGAATTGTATAGTCGCGACAAATTGATCATATCAGTCATGATCTTAAAGCCTTTGAACTCCTCACCTACCAGGGTCCCCACAGTTTTGTCGAGCACACATTCTGCACTTGCCATAGAACGTACACCCAATTTATCTTTCAATCGCACGATCGGTAAATTGTTTCTTTCACCATTGGGCAAATGTTTTTCTACCAAAAAGATGGAAAGCCCACGTGTCCCCTCTACATTTTCATCAGTTCGGGCCAGTGCAAAAATCAGCTCTGCATTCACATTACTGCAAAACCATTTTTCACCACTCAGGTGATAGGTTTTTCCCTGAACTTTTTCGGCCTTTACAATATTTCGCCCTACATCCGAACCTCCGGATTTTTCCGTAAGGAACATTGCTCCGGTATATAATTCCTCAAGATTTTTGGTAGCAATATGCGGTAGCAATCGCTGTTTATCTTCTTCATCACAATACAAATCAATCAGACGGGCAACACCATCGGTCATGCACAAGGGACAATACTGACCCAGTTCACTCAATGAATACAAATAGCCCGAAGCAAAACCCAGGCTGTGCAATTCTTTTTGAAATTTCTTTTTGAGTTCGGGCTTCCATTTTACGGTAAACATTTCTGAGTCAATGGCCATTTGCAGCAAGCGATTATAAGCAGGATGAAATTTTACCTCTTCAATATTTTCTCCAAAAAAATCCCTTTTTACCAGCTCGGGGCTTTTCTTGTCGGCCTCAAGCGAAAGGGCATCCATTTCAGTTGCCGCTTGTTTTCCAATGGCTTGAAGCTTGTCCTGCATATATTCAAGACCAGCCTTACTTACTTTTCTATTCAGATATTCCCTCAAAACCAGATCACTGTTAAAGAAATTTTCACTGGCTTTGTATTTGCTTACTACTTTGTTTTTTATTGATGTTTTCTCTTTTATATCTTTCACTGCTATTGATTTTTAATGTTTCTTTAATTTAAGGAGAATTCCTCAAAGTTGCGACAATTCCAACAAAAAAAGACACCCGCAAGCGAGTGTCTTTCAATTGCATTTTAAATTCTTAATCCGGTTTATTCAAAAATCACCTTGTGTACCGATGAACGCTTATCATCATAGCGCACATTAATGAAGTATATGCCTTTACTCAAACCATTGCGATTGATTTTCACGTTATTGGGATCAATAATTCTGTCCTGTGCTACGATTTGGCCATTCAAATTATAGATTTCAAAAGATTCCATTTTCAATTCATTGTCATTCAACTGAAGTACTACAGTTTCTGAAGCTGGATTAGGGTACAGACGCATATTCACTTCTTTTAAAGGAATATCTTTTAATCCTACAACAGTAGTTGGGTCTGGAATTCCGGCCAGCGAATCTTTATAAGTAGTTGTAGTATCCAAATCTAAAGCCAATACAGCGCGGGGCTGTAAATACCACTGAATAGTATCAATATAGCGCAAAGCTTTTTCACGTGACATATCGGGGTTGCTTTGTAAAGCAGATTCATGGGTTGTCAAACCTGGTTCAGTAGAGGGTTTATTGGCCAAATCAGAGTTTGGATCCCAAAACTGCCAAGGGCTGCTTTGGTTATCAAATTGTGCGCCCGATGGAGCTAAAGGCAATAAAAAAGGCATCAGGCCTTCATCGCCTGCTACAGATATTTCAAAATCAGGTGCATTTCCCCAGTGATCTACCGTTTGATCATACCTTGATCTTGCAATTTGAGTAATCGGATCATTCAGGTTGGCAGTGTCAAAAACCGCATTGTTTCCAACAGCCACAGCTTTTTTCATAAACACACCTGCTCCCTGTACATCTACTACATTCTCATTGGTAGTAGGCACCACTACTGTACCGTCAAGATAAGGAGCAAAAGGGTCACGCACACATTGAAATGCTACCATTGGTGGATCGCCAGGTTCCATCCATGATGTATCAGCAAGCGAACCTCCAATATTGACTATCAGTTGTACATCTGCGGAATACCCAACATGATTGTCATAGTTCTCACTGCCGCCAAATCCATCAAAACCACCTATGACTGATGTTTCAAGTACTGGATCTCCCCCTGCATCCAAAAATTTAGTCAATTCAATTTCGCTTTGCTTGTCAAGTGTAGCGTGAGCCAATGCTACATAACCACCTGAACCTTCTCCAAAAAGCATGATTTTATTGGGGTCAATATTGTATGGATTGTTGTTTTCTGCATGGGATTTTCTAAAATAACGAACTGCTGTTTTGGCATCAATTATGGCTCTGAACACAGCTTGCAAGAGTGTGGTTTTCCTTGTATCTGCATTAGTAGTAGCAGGATTCCAGTTAAGTCTGTAATAAATAGATGCCGCTACATACCCCCTTCGCGCAAACTGTCTGCATATCTCCACTGCTGTAAGGTCAGTCTTTAGCCCCGTTGGAGCACCATTTTGAGGTGGATTCAAAAAATTACCTGTGTGCAGGTAAATCATTAAAGGCCGTTCAGAAACAGTATCAACAGACTGTTTGGGTTGATAAATATCCATTCTTAATTCCTTCATTTCAACATTGGGAGATATGAGACTTACACGTTCATAATTTTGTCCGTAAAGCACATCGCTTTCAACTTCAATATTCAAATAGCTGAATATTTCTGAAGTGTAACGCTGTGAAAAACCCTTCAGGCTAAAGCAAAGAAATAAAACTAACAATAATAGGTTGTGATATTTTTTCATGATATTTTGGTTTGATTAAGCTAAAAATAAGGAATATTTTGAAGAATAAGGTTAAAATTTATCAATCTCGAAAAGCAGTGAAATATAAGCAAGGCGCCCAACTCTTGGCCCACCATATACCTGGAAATTATTGTTGTTCCAGGCTTCACTGAACCGGTTTCCTATGTCGCCATTGTCGCGTTCTACCAGTGGAGTAATGCCCATAAGGTTGGAAACACCAATTTTTACAGTAGTGTAGATTTTAGGAATTGTCTTGTTGATCTGAATGTCCAGCATATCATATGTGGGAATTTGCCCGGTAAACTGTGGAGAGCCTTCAAACAAAAAGCCCTGTATCCATTTGTAATTTACGGCAAATCCAAAATTTCTGAAACTACGATTTTTAAAATTCCAAATAATATTACGCCCTGAAAAACCCAAGTTGAATTTGTGTTCTGGGGTATTGAATGCCGGTATAATCTCATCATCTGATCCTTGTAAATCAAGTCGATTCCAAGAATAGTTTCCCGTAAGGTTGAAGTATTTACCAACATAATAATTGGCCGCTATAGAAAAGCCCTGTGTGGTGACAATGTCATCTGAATTGGCCGATACACGGTAAGCCTGGATTACATTTGGAACCCCTAAATTGTCAAACTCAGTATCAATACCTAATTTAAAGCCAATGAAATCTTTATACCAACTGTGGTAATACGAAGCGTCTATGTACAAAAGTCCGAATAATTGCCCTCGATAGCCCAGTTCTATAGTTCTAACCTGCTCGGGACGAATAGGATCAACATTGAAAAATTCCAAGCTTTCAAAACCTATTGTATCTACATTTATATAGTTTTGAAAAGATTCAACCGTAATCAGTGAGTCGAATCCATTTAAATTGCCCAACAAAACGGCCCTGCCCACATTAAAATTCAGGTATTGATCAGATAATGTGGGATTCCTTATTGCTGAAGAAAATGACAACCTGAAAGTATTATTTTCATCTAAATTATAAACAAGCGATAAAGCGGGCGATACAAGAAAATTAAAGTTTTGGTTTTTATCTACACGAATAGTGAAACTTGCTTTTAACTGATCATGAAGAAAAGACTTATCAATCCCTGCATAAACCCCAAATTCAAAATTGGTGATTCTGTTGTATTCCGAACTGGTATCAATGACCATATTATTTGAAGCATCGAAAGTCGTATCATAGGCATATTGAATGGTATCCTGAAATATAGTTCCGCGAGAGTTTGGCGCAAACAATCTTCCGTTGGCACCTACTTTTATATTGTCTGTCCATTTTGGCTCAAAGGTATATTCCCCATGCAAATGATAAAGGGCAGAACGGTCATAAAAACGTGAACCTCCCTCTGATAAATAATTACTGGTAACTACATTAAAAAGTGAGTCAAATTGTTCAGTTCCGGGCTGTGCATAGGACATTTGCTCCCCACGTACCGAATTATTAGTCACATCGCGGGTTTCAGTATGGTAATCTTCAAATAATGCACGGTTATTTTCAACATACATATTTACCGAATCATTATAGGCATTCATATCTCCACCCACTCCGGGCAATTGAGGAAAGCCTTCACTATTATTAAACCTGGGCACTATTGAACGGTTCCAATAAGAGCTGTAAGCCCTGTTCCAGTTAGTGTTACTCCTTGCCGCATCCTGCATAATAAAAGCTGTCACTACACCATCGTAAGTGTCACCGGCCCGTTCATTGGTAGAATAAGCACGTACAAACCATTTGTCTTTTTTGCTCAATTCAAGCTTGTTCTGATAAAAGTGTATGTTTTTCAGGGAAAATCGGTTTTCTCCCTGGTAAACAGTAGTTCCCCCGCCATAACTGAGATTGTAATTCAAAACCAGGTCTGATTTTATTTTGTAAAACAAACCCATTGAAGCTTTTGTGTTTTTTGTTTCATAATCAAGTATATCTTCTTCTCTATATCCATCGCGATAATAGATGCCCAGCCCGGGATAAGACCTTGTGTTTTGTCTGAAATCGTTGCCTCCGGCCAGGTCTTCATCGCCATATATGTTCACAGCATCGTAACCTCCCAAATTGTCACGCCCTACTTCAGAATCTGTTGCAGGGTCATAATTGGTAGCCTCCCAGTCATCTGCACGCAGGTAGGAAAAATTCAACTTAAAGGCAAATTTGTCTTCGCCTTCTTTATTTTGAAAAACTTTGGCATAGCGCATAGCCCCTTGAAAAAGATTTCGCTCTCCATATTTCACCTGGGCAGAAAGTCCTTGGTGAATAAATGGATCGCGTGTGCGCATATCAATCACCCCATTGAAAGCATTGGGGCCGTAAAATGCTGAAGAAGCACCCTGAATCAGGTCGACTTTTTGTATATCCAGTTCTGAAGTCCCAAGAAAATTTCCCAGCGAAAAGTTCAATCCGGGAGATTGATTGTCAACACCATCGATCAACTGTAATGAACGTACCGGGGATGTGCTGTTGAAACCACGCGTATTGATCACTTTAAACCCAATACTGGCTGAAGTGAGGTCAACACCTTTCAATTGTCCAAGGCCTTCATAGAAATCGGCTGCTGTATTTTCCTTAATTGCAGTAATCCCCATTGTTTCTACTGTTAGGGGCGATTCTTTTTCCTTTTGTGTAAGTCGCGTAGATTTTACTTCAACCACATCCATACTTACACTGGATTCTTTGAGTTTGACCTTAATCTCCTGATCTTTATTTTCTTCAGTTAACTGGTGGGTGTAGTCATCGTATCCAAGGAATGAGATTTTTATAGTAAGGGGTAGGTCTTTTTTAATTTCAAGCTCAAACTTGCCGTCAAAATCTGTTTGTGTACCTGTAGTTGTGCCCTCAACTATTACAGAAGCACCAAACATAGCCTCGTTTGTAGTTTGATCTTTTACTTGTCCCTTAATAATTGTTTGTGCAAATGAAGCCTGTATTACAAATAAATACAGCAAGAGCCCCACCCCAATTATTTTCCATTTTTCCCCCAACATACCTTAAGTGCTTTTCATTTCTGACAAAAGTCGAAAATAAAGATTTAATCTAAGGCATCTAATATTTTGGCAAAAAAAAACGGAGTTTGTCGTTAAAACAAACTCCGCTTGAAGACATGAGCAACGCTTTTAGTTTATAATCCATTTTACTTTTTGACTGAATTTTTCAATTTGTATGTCAAGTATATAAATACCGGAAGTTAAACTTTCATTTAAGATTATCTTGTTGTTTTCTGACACAAAGTTTCCATATTCAAAGACCTGCCTGCCCCTTGTGTCATAGATTTTCAGTTCGAGTCTTTGATCTTCCCGTGCAATGTTTTTTAGATCAATATTCAGGTGTTTCCCATTAGAAGGATTGGGGTAAATATTTACTTCAATCTCCTTATTAAAGGTATCGAAATAGACTTGTTTTACCGGAAATATTTCATATTGCCCATCCTTATCAATTTGCTTCAAACGATAATAATTGTCTCCTTTTAATGGTTTTTTATCTATGAAAACATATTCAACTTCTTCTACACTATTGCCCTGGGCTTCAACTCTTCCAATACTTTTAAAATCTATCGCATTGTCTGAACGCTGAATTTCAAATGCATCTGAATTGATCTCAGTAGCAGTAAGCCACTCAAGTTGAGCTTTATCTCCATTCTTGAAAGCATTAAAATACATGAGTTCTACGGGCAGACCATCTCCACTTTCAGAACCTTCACCTATTCCAAATTCAGAAAAACTGCTCAAATCCATTCGAAGTGCATAGCCATCGCTAATTTTTCGCCCCTGACCATTTTTAGCATTTATACTACCTTGGGCTGACCAAGCTTTGGCATCAGGAGCACCTTCAGGTCTTTTAATTACTGCAAATTTATTGTCCTCAAGACCTGCCATATTAATTATGTACAATTTCACATTATAGGTTCCACCACTTGGTTGTTGATCAGGTGTGATTATCCAAAGCCCATCATGGCATAAAGCCTGATAATCAAGCCAGGAATCTACCGCTTCCATATCCTCATCACTGTGTCGCTCAACATTGGAAAAATAAACAGTAATGTTGTTTACGCCAACAAGTGAATTGCTCGCTACTTCTGCCGGATGATAATTTGTAGTGTTTTCTCCATTTCCTACCGGAAAAAAATATTCATTATCACCACTTGTTACTGCTCTTTCTAAATTACCATTGATAAAAGCATCTGTACTGTAATTTGTAATTGCAGCTTCTGCGGAATTGCTGATAATGAGTTTGTTGCTTTGTGTAGAGATAATCCCGTTTTGCAGATTTAGTACATTATTGACACTAACATCGTCAAGCAATTGATAAGGGCCTGAGCCCGATATCGTTAAATCATAAAAGGCTGTTCCATTAGAAGTAATGGATTGTTCTACAGCTCCATTTAATTCTACTTCTGCATTGCGCGGTTCAAAAGCTCCACCGTTATTCACCCAGTTCCCAGCTACTTGCAGGCTGTAATTACTGCTATTATTGGCATCTAAAGTTCCTGCATCCAATATCAAATTGCCATTTACAATTGTATTACCGTTAAGAGTTTTAAACCCACTACCTTCCAGTTTTAAATTGTTGTATGTCACATGAGCAATTGACTGGTTGCCATTTGCAGCATAACTGATTGTACCTGTTCCCATATCCAGCGTGCCATAAATTTCCATACTGCCTTCGTTTATACTTAATGTATTGCTGCCTAGCTCGAGGCTTGCATATCCGCTTATATACAAGTGTGCTGAACTTACATCACCATTCAATTCAACTGTGTGATTTGCTGCTATAATAACCGTGTCTGTACTTTCAGGTGCTGCTCCTGCCCAAGTGGAAGCATCTGCAAAATTTCCATTTCCCGCAGAAATATTTTTCACTGCAGCTATGGCTATATAGTCACCAGAATTTACTTTTACATTTGTTGAGGTATAATTAGATTGATTGTTATAATCTAAATAATGGAACATACTCGCTTGAGTAAAGTCACCATCTTCATCTACCAACAAAGCCCAGGCTGTGAAACCTGATGGAAGTGCAGGCAGATCAGATGTGTCTACTGAAAAGTTGAGTTCTGCATTTGCATTTGTTGCATCAATTCTCCACTGACGTTCCAGCATTCTTGTTGAAGCATTGGGTGCACCAGCAGATTGCCAGGCAGAAATATTCTGATTGTCATGTCCTGCAAAAACATAGTCTCCATCAGAGAGGGCGACAGGGTTATCTAATTTCAATATTCCTGCTGATTTTGAATTGATATGCAAATCATCAGCACCGGCTCTGCCTATACCCACAAGATTATGAGGATGTGTAGCATCAAAACTGTAATTGTCATTGCTAATAGCGATGCCATACTTAACGGCAAGGTAATTTTCAATAATTGTTTTTTGTGCTTCATTCAGATGGTTCTGAAACAAAATAATTTCTGCAATATCTCCTCCAAACTGCTGTTGCCCCACAGTAAATGATGGATACATAGATCCAATTACCATTCTGGTAAAACTGATGGTATTTTCAAAATCAGCACTTACTATAAAAAAATCATCAAATGCCCACTGCTGGGTATTGCTTTTTTCAGCATAGGTAGTATAAGCACCTCCATTTAAACGAAACCTTCCTTTTTCAGTAGTGCTACCATTAAAGGTCATACCTCTTACATTATTTCCGTTGCTGGGATCAAAAGCAAAATGTGCTTCAGCATAATTGCCAATAACTTGTGCTTGCTGATTGTTTTGCTGTGTAGCAGAATTAACTTTCATTACAATTATTCCGCTTGCAATATCATAATTATAGCTGTTGTCAAGAAAGTCATTTGCCCCATCAAAACGCACTACAGGCAGTCCATTGATTTCATTTTCGATGTATGTAGGCTGATAGGCAGCATTAACCTGGGAAACATGGTGGTCATTCCCACTGTTGTCAGGCCAGTTTGTATTGATTGCATTGCCCGAGGCAATACCACTAATACTTGATGCATCTAACCAAAAGGTGTTTAACGCTGAATCACCAACACCTCCGGGACCAGAGTAACCAAACACATCATTGTCATTTATTGTAAGCGTGAAAATTGAATCAGATCCAGTTTCAGCTCCAGATAGTACATTCATGCGAATGATTACCGTTTCATCTGCTTCTGTAATATTGTCTTCAAGAATTTGAAGCGATAGAACTTTACCGGTATCCCCTGAAATAATTATTGAAGAGGATGCATTGAATATATAATCACTTCCTGAACTTGCCGTAGCAGATTTAATGCTGTATTCAAAATTAACATCTATGCCGGATGCTGCAGAAAGCTCTAATGGAATATCAACACTATAATTACCTTCGGTTTTTGACATAGTGGGAATAGTGAAATTCAATTTCGGAGCTGGATCATTGTCGGTGATGGTGTAGGTGAACTCTTTAGGATCGGTGTCGGATATATTACAGTTAGAAGGATCAAATAATTCTAAAATAATTGTTTCATTGGTTTCGTAAATTGCATCGTCTATAACAGTAATGTCAAATGACTGAATAACTGATGATGGGGGAAAAGTAAGCGTGCCTTCTGTTAATGTATAATCAACTGCATTTGTAGCTGTACCTCCTTTAAGGCGATATTTTACAGTAGTTGCATTTGTTGAATCAACTTCGTTTAGTACTACATTTACCGGAATATTACTTACAGATTCAGCCCCGCTCATTGAAGCCATTTGAAAGCTCACTTTTCTGGTATTGTCATCATCGTGAATTGTAGCTATAGCTGTTTTTTCTTCAAACAAATCAGTATTATCAGGAATCATTTTAAGCTTGATAAATTCATCGGTTTCAGCATTTAAATCATTTACCAATTGAATCCCAATTTGAATAAGCGTATCACCGGCAGGAATGCTGTAGGAAGCATTCAATGCCTGATAATCATCTGGGCTAAGAGCAGTAGAATCGGTAGTTTGAAGTGTAAAATTTATAGCATCATTAAAGGGGAGATCCAGTGCAATGCTTATAGTAATTGAATCTTCGGACTCTAAAGCGCTAAAGTTATTTTGAGTAAAATCAAAATTTGTTTCTAAAGCAGCAATAGTATAGTGATCTCCATCATTTAATTGTAAAGCATTGCTTTGGTATTTCCCT
Source organism: Chitinophagales bacterium (assembly GCA_040877935.1). Taxonomy (NCBI): domain Bacteria; kingdom Pseudomonadati; phylum Bacteroidota; class Chitinophagia; order Chitinophagales; species Chitinophagales bacterium. The sequence goes on along the minus strand of JBBDNB010000043.1, from coordinate 83,842 downwards.
GCGTTTTCATCTAAAAAATGAATCTCAGGATTGGTTGTGAAATTACCATCAGAACTAATGAGCAATACCCAGCTTGAGTTGGGATTGCTTTTAGCAGGCAAATCGCTTGTGTCTAAAACAACTACAGTAGCTCCTGGAGCACCCGTTAAGCCTATTTTCCACTCCCTGCTGATGCGTTCCATACTAAGGTTTATTGGAGTTTCAGCTGTAGTCCAGGCATCTGCTGCTCCATTATTGTGCGCAATAAGCGCATATGCCCCATTATTTAAAGCTGTTGATTCTTTTAAACCAAGCATTCCGGCTGAGTATCCCTCGGTATGATTGTCACCTCCCGTGATGCGGCCAATTCCAGCCAAATCGTGCTTATGTGTAAGATTATATGCAAACAGATCATTGCTGATTGTAAGGTTGTATTTGGCAGCAAGGTAATTTTCTACAAGTATTTTTTGGGTCTCCCCCAATTGATCCGCAAAGACAATAATTTCTGCAATATCACCACCAAACTGATGATCGCCAATATTCTGATTGGGGTATAAAGAACCGAACACTTGTCGGTTGATGCTTTCAACATTTTTAAATTCAACAGCTACAAGCTCAAATTGATTATAATTCCATGCCTGAGTATTGGAATAGCTAACCCAACGTGAATAAGCATTAGAATTAAGTGCATACTGTGCCCTTGTATTACTTGAGCCAAGACCTTCAAAACTAAAGCCTTTTTGAGCAGAACCAGCTCGCGGTTCTGCTGCAATATGAACACCATCTGCATCATTGCCCCATAGCTGCGCCAAATCTGTAGTTTTCTGTAGTGTATTGCTCATTTTAAAAACAATAAATACCGTGCGGGCACTATAACTGTGCACACCATCCAGAAAATCATCATCTCCATCAAATCGCAGAACCGGAAAACCATTAATAGCAGACTCGTGGTACGTAGGTTGATTTACCGAGTCACTTTGTGATGCATTAAATTCGTTACCGGAACGATCTATCCAACTGACAGACAATGGATCACCATCATCCAAACCGGAAATATCTTCAGCAGAAAGCCATAAATTAAGATCATAAGCTCCACCTATTCCGGCCGGAGTATTTTGTGCATTCAAGTAAAAAACAGGAGAACAAGTTAATAGTAATAACAGGTAGTTAATTAAGTATTTCATGGTAAGCATGGTTTATCTACCACTTAATACGACTTACCACTTACAAGGTTACGTCTTTTTACGTATTATTAGAGAATTTTTACTATTACACTCAACTGATAAACACACTTAAAAAACACAACCTACTGATTATCAAATACTTGAATAAGCAAACTTTAATCCTAAAAAATACCTTCATCTCAATTTTATAGATGGAAATTTGCCGTTTTTATTTACATACAGGGCTATTAAGGCTGAATGGGTAAGTGTATAAATTAGGCAAAGTAACCTGGCAATGATGAATTTTGTTAGAGGTTTATACTTATTATGTAAAGAAGAATTGGGAAATATAATAAAAGGAAAGGTTTTCAATCACATTTAGCCTTTCGGTTATTTTTTAGCCCCCATTTTGTCCATTACTCCGCCTTTCACATTAAACCTGCCGATTTAATCCCGCTTTTTTGCAAATTTGTAGCCAAGCCTGTTAAATAATATGAAAGAAACCGAATTGCATATTCTTCTTATTGAGGACAATCCATCTGATGTGGAATTGGTAAAGCGCTATGTAAAAAATCACAACCGCAAAAAAATCGTAGTGCACAGCCTTGAACGCCTTGAAGAAGCTATAATTCAGCTGGATTTTAAAGCCTTTGATATACTGCTGATGGATGTCAATTTACCTGACAGCAATAAGAAAGAAGCATTGCAGTTTATCAAAAAATACAATAAAAAGCTGCCGATTATAGTAATGTCAGGTTTAGAAAGTGAAACCCTCACCCTTGAATCTATCAAATCGGGAGCAGAAGATTTTATTGAAAAAAAAGAACTGAACGAAGGCCTGCTGCAAAGGTCGATAGACTATTCAATTGAAAGACATCAGCTAAAACACCAGCTTACCCGCATTGCCCAGGAACTAAAAGACAAAAAAGAAAGACTGATTGAAGCACAAGCCATTGCCAATATCGGCAACTGGACATTAGACCCCATTACTCTTAAAATCAATTGGTCGATAGAAGCCCTAAATGTATTACAAAGTGCATTCCAAACAGAAAAAACATCATTACAGAGTTTCCTGGAAATAGTTGATCAAAAAGACCGGAAGAACATTAAGGATCTGTTTAGAAATGCAATGGAAGGGACTGTGGTTTACAATGAAGATATTGTCATTAATGTAAACACAATGTCTGAAGCCAGGCACATCAATCTCAGACTTAAATCCAATGATGCAAAGCAAATAGACAATAAAAGAATAGTAGGGACTATACAGGATATTAGCGATAGGAAGAAAATAGAAGAAGCACTCAAAAAGAGCGAAGAGAAATATTACAACTTATTCGATCAATCGCGAGATGCCATTTATATCACTTCCGAAGCCGGTGATTTTCTCGATTTCAACAAGGCTACAACTGAAATATTTGGTTACAGTAAGGAAGAAATGAAGCACCTCAATGTGCGCGACCTGTATATCAATCCTGAACAACGCAGTGCTTTTATAAAAGAAATAAAAGAAAAAGGCTTTGTAAAAGATTATGAAGTTGAGTTAAAAGACAAATTCAACAACAGAATACAGGGAACAGTAACTTCTTCTATATGGAAAACACTGGATGGCAAAATTCTTGGCTTTCAGGGAACCATTCGCGATTTCACCCAAAAAAGAAGGGCAGAAGAACTGATTAAAGAAAAAGAATTTGCACAGCGTTCATCAAAAATGAAAGAGCGATTTCTGGCCAATATGAGTCATGAGATCAGAACACCCATGAATGCCATTTCAGGTCTTACCCGTTTGTTGAGCAATACCTCCCTTAGTGAAATTCAAAAAGAATACCTCGGAGCTATAGAGTCATCTACCGAACACTTGCTGGCCTTGATCAATGACATACTCGACTTTTCAAAAATAGAGGCCGGTGAAATGAAATTTGATTACTCCCCTTTTCAGCCCAGACAATTGTTTGACCGATTGAATTACACTTTCAAATTCAAAGCAAAAGAACGGGACATTGAGCTGATCTTTGAAATAGCCGAGGATATTCCACAAGTATTGATTGGCGATCCGGTTAAGCTCAATCAAATATTGATCAACCTGGTGGGCAATGCTGTAAAGTTTACCGACAAAGGTTTTGTGAAACTAATAGTGCGTGTTGTAGAAAAAGAGAAGGATAAAATTTTTCTGCAAATGCTGGTAAAAGATACGGGCATCGGCATTCCTGATGATAAACTTGAAAATATTTTTCAAACATTTGAACAGATTAATGAAAACACAGCCCGCCTGGTAGAGGGCACCGGATTGGGACTGGCCATTTCTCGTCAATTAATTGAGCTACAGGGCGGAAAGATAGAAGTGAAAAGCAAAGTCGGACAGGGTTCTGAATTTATTGCCACAATGCCATTTCGCCAGTCGGATGCAAGTCCTGGTAAAGAATCCGCTATTGCACCTGTGAACAAAGTTAAAGCATTTAAGCCCATTGGCATTCAGTATTTACTGCTGGTTGAAGATAAAAAGCTCAACCAAATGGTGGCCAGCGAAACAATAAAATCGTGGTGGGGCGAAAGCATCAGCATTGATATAGCAGAAAACGGAGTAATTGCCTGTGAAAAAGTAAAAAACAAACAGTACGATGCAATTCTGATGGACATTCAAATGCCGGAAATGAATGGTTATGATGCCACTCGCGCCATCAGGGAAATGGATGCACCAATCTGTGATGTACCTATAATTGCCCTCACTGCCTATGCCACCAAAGGTGAAGCAGAAAAATGTATAGAGGCCGGCATGAACAGCTATGTTTCTAAACCCATTGACCCCAATGAACTGTATCAAAGATTGGCTGAAGTTTTAAACCCTGAAATGCTGGATGCACAAGATACAGAAGAAGAAAGCGACACTCCTGAAGAACAAGAAAACAGCATCCCAGAAATAGTAGAGGATCAACTCAATATGAATTTTATCAATACGCTCACCGGTGAAAACAGCGCATTGAAAAAGAAATTGCTTGACCTGGTGCTGGAAGAAACACCTGAAGAACTCGTTATTTTAAAATCCTCTATTGAGAACCAAAACTGGGAACGCGTAAGGAGTGTGGCCCATAAAATGAAATCCTCCTTTTCTTATCTTGGAATGAAAAACATACTTGAAGTGATTAAAGCAATAGAGCTGGAAGCCAAAGAAGAAAAGGATTTGGAGCTAATCCCCCTGCAATTTTCCAGTATTGAAAAAAGCATACTTGATAATTTAGATTTACTTAGAAACAATATTTAGTTAAATTTAAGGGAGCGAATAGTTGAAAACTAAAAATGAAATGACCAAATAAATCTTATATTTAAACCCTGAAAATGAAAAATTATGGAAGCGGCAGAAAAAACAATTAAAATATTCGCAGTTGACGATGATAAAAAGCATTTACTGGTATTGGAAGACAGCCTTACCAAAAATTTGCCTTATCAAATCGAAGTGGAAAATTACGAAAGCGGAGAAGCTGTACTCAATGCACTAAGTAAAGATCCCGATATTGTTATTCTGGATTATTACTTCGATTCTGAAGATAAAAATTCAGCAACCGGTATTGAGGTTTTAAAACGCATTAAGTCCAAAAGACCGGAATTGCCCGTTGTAATGATGTCGCACCAGGACAATATTGAAGTGGCAGTTCAATGCTATGATTATGGCGCAAAGGACTATGTAGTAAAAAACGAAACAGCTTATGCCCGGGCACAAATTATTGTGCGCAATGTCATTCATGAAATTTTAAAAGAGCAGCAAATTCAAAAGTACAAGGCAAGTGTAAAAACCGCTTACTATGTACTGGGAATTTTTATCGTTTTTCTTTTGGCTGTAATCGTTTATCTTGCTTTTGAATTGAGCAATATTTAATCAAATATGTCAGAAGAAGAAACAGCAAAACAAGAAGAAAAGCCCTTAAAGCCCATTGTAGAACTTAAAAATGCGGTGATCTACCAGGGAAAATCCTTGATATTAAATCAATTAGATTTAGAGATCAATGATGGTGAATTTATCTTTCTGATAGGCAAAACCGGCAGTGGGAAAAGTAGTCTGCTCAAAGCACTTTATGGGGACTTACCGCTGAATCAGGGCAGTGGACAAGTCCTGGGATACGATCTGGAAAAACTTTCCACCTCTCAAATTCCATTTTTAAGACGCAAGCTCGGCATTGTTTTTCAGGATTTTCAATTGCTGATGGACAGGAGCGTGAGTGAAAACCTGCGTTTTGTGATGCGGGCCACCGGCTGGAAAGACGAGAAGAAAATCAAAATGCGTATAGATGAGGTATTGGCGCAAGTAGGACTCGGCACCAAGGATTTTAAAATGCCGCATGAACTGTCGGGTGGGGAACAACAGCGCGTAGTTATAGCCCGCGCCCTGCTCAACAACCCTGAACTGATTCTTGCAGATGAGCCCACCGGAAATCTTGACCCCGACACCTCTGATGATATTATGCAGCTTTTGATGAAGATCAACCGCGAATTCAACACAGCAGTGCTGATGGCTACGCACAATTACCATATTATAGAGAAATATCCAGCAAGATTGTGGCGCTGCTCGGGCAGCACTATTAAGGAAGATGAAAATATGATGGTTTAATATAAGCCCATATGTATTCCATTAATCAAAAATCAATAGTAAAAACCAAAGTACTCAACACTTCTGCAAAACAACTTTGGAAAAAATGGACAACCCACGAAGGCCTATTGACCTTTTTTGGCCGCGACAACAAAATTGAACTGATACCCGGAGGAGCATTTGAAATCTATTTTTTGATGGAAAACGAATACGGACTCAGGGGGTCGGAAACCTGTAAAGTCTTGTCCTATCTTCCCAACGAAATGCTCTCTTTTTCATGGAATGCACCTCCCTCTTTTCTCAAAATCAGAAATCACCCGCACAAAACCTGGGTAGTGATCACCTTTAAACCAATCAATGAAAATCAATGCGAAGTCAAGCTTACCCACCTCGGTTGGCTAGATGGTGATGAATGGAATAAAGTTTTTGAATATTTTGAGAATGCCTGGGAGATTGTGTTGAATCGTTTTGAAGAAAGTATCAAGTAAAACAGTCTCTGTTTTTTTATTATATTTAGGTATTGTCAACAAAAACTGCAATCATGGATAACAAACATTTGCCCGGTGACCCGGGAGATAAAGACAAAAATTTAAAAGAGGAAAACGAATTGCTCAAGCTGAAACTGAGGGCAGAGCATGGTGCAAATTTTTCCGAAACATCTGATGACCTACCGCCTGAAGTGGAAAATGAATGGTTGAAGCACATATCATTCTTCGAAAAAAACTACGCTGACAGGGAATTTACAACAGTGTATAAAAGTATCGGCAAGCCTGATTTTAAAAAAGCGGAAATGCTCAGCGATAAAGAGATAGAAGCCGAATTGGACCGTCTTCTTGAGTTACTTAACCAACATAACATTTGCCTGGATGTGATTGGAGAATATAAAGACAGTGTTATTTACAAATTTATCACAGAAGAATTGTTTGAAGAGGAAATAGAACTGCACGATGTACCGGGCATGTTCACCCACTACACATACGAGGAGTTTCACCCCAATCCATTGTTGGATGCCAGGGATGCTGTGGAAGAGATCATAAAAGGATTAGAAGATGAAAAGTTTGAACCGAAATTTTACACCTGGCGATTTCACGAAAACGGGATTATTGATACCAGTGGCCAAAAGATTGATGCTGATGAAATTGATAAAAGATACCTACTCCTGAGAGAATCAATTGAAGCAATAAAGCTCAATAAACTTGAGCAGGACAAGGTTGAAATACTATCGGATGAAAAAGCTGTTTATACCGGGAAAATTGAATACGAATACAAAATGATTGGCGAAAAGAACTGGCGAAAATTCAACGAAACGCTTCAACTACACCTGAGGCCAAGTCAATACGCTGCCATGTGGGGCGTCACTAAAATGGACTTTCCCGGTATTAGTTTGTAGAATTAAACTGATCCCATTTCACTCATAATCAGATTGTAAAAATAAAACGAGCCCTCCATCAAACTGACAGAGGGCCCGTACAACTGAAAACCTACACTAGTCCATACTTACAGTTTCTGGATTTGCTCTACATAATTCATATCATCATTGTAGATGCGAATAAAATAGCTTCCGCTTGAAAGGTGCTCCAGCGAAATAGTTTGCTGTTGCCCATTGATCTCATAGTTATCTATCACCTGACCAGTAACACTAATAATTTGAGCATTTAACCTTTGATCAAGCATCTGCTTATTTTCTATCACAACTATATCCGAAGTTGGATTTGGGAATATATTGATCTCAACAGCTGCATCATTTTCAGGAATCCCTACTGCTGTGTTTTCATCAAATACTGCAAAAGGACTCAATGAAGTAATGCCTTCTCTCTGAAGACTGAACATTCCACTTCCTTCAGCAGTAGCAGATGCACTTGCTGTAGCATCCCATTCGCCATTGATATAATGTGAAATATAGGCTTCTCCATTATTAAAACCATTCACTTCCATATCAGTTGACCAGAGCACTTCCATATTCATATCAATATTGGCATTGATGTTGGATTCAACATTCCATGTAGCATCAACTACACTTTGAAAGCCTGACATATTTGCACCGCTGCTTCCATTGGCCAAAACTCCGGCATCAACATTCACCATTACAGTACCACTTTGAGAACCGCTGTTTAGCTCAATATTTGCAGGCGCAAAATTAACTGAAGTACCTACCGGAAATTCTACTGAAGCTCCACTGCCAGCACTTAAATCCATAGCCACTTGCCCTGAACCGGAAGTGATAACATATGAGCTACTTCCGGCACCACTGATTGAGCCACTTGCTCCAAATTGAAGGTTATTGTTCTGAATATCAATGCTTCCCATTCCTGAAAAAGACAATTCACCATCAATGTTCAAATCAGAACCAAGCGCAATGGCGTCACCGGAGTCGATATTTAAATCAAAATTCCCAACAGTATTGCCATTGGCAGTAAAGCCGATAGAAGCACCAGAAGCTGTAGCCAAATCTATGCTGATATCAGAATCTGCATTGGAATGAATGGCACCGTCTGCATTTACATTTATTGCGCCAGAAACGCTCAAATCATTGCTGTTCAAATCAAGATTACCACTTAGGATACTCAGTGTGCTTGTTACATTTAGGTTTCCGTCAATTGTTACATTATTGCCAGATCCTACATTTACACTAAAACCTCCTACTGTAGCACTTCCTCCACTAAATGACAAGTCGGAAGAAAGTCCTCCAGTGGCATTGATATTGATAGCACTGCTAGCATTTGCTGAAATACTACCAGAGCCGTTTAAGTCACCGTTTAGATTCAAATCAGAACCAGCAATATTCAAACTGCTTCCTCCTGATAAATCCAAAGTTCCTTCTACGGAAAGATCAGTTGCAGCAGCCAAGTCAACACTGTTGCCTGAACCCACATTGATGGTCAAATTATTCACTACTTGTCCATTGCTGGAAAATGACAGAGAATCAGAAATTCCACCAGTAACATTAATTGTCAAATCTGAACTGGCATTGGCACTCAACATGCCCGAGCCACTCAAATCGCCATTGATGGTCAGTGCAGCTCCGCTAAAATCAAATGTAGTTCCGCCATCCAATTGCAGCGTTCCATTTACATTTAAATCGCTGTCAACCTGCACACTGCTTCCGCTTCCTATACTTACCGTAAAATTATTCACAGTATTTCCAGAAGCATCAAAGCTCAAAGAACCAGACAAACCAGCATTGGAGTTGACTACAATATTTGCAGCACCAGCCGAGGAAATCGATCCTGAACCACTTGCAGATAAATCACCGCTTGAGTTAAAGGTAAGTGTGTTGTTGCCAATATCAAGTGTACCGCTGGCCAACATCAATTCGCCATCTACCATTAAATCTGAGCTTAAGCTAACACTGTTTCCAGAACCAACATCAATGCCGATATCCGTTAATCCAGCACCGCTCAATTCCAGTCCAGCATTGGCTGAGCCTCCAGAATACACTACATTGTAGTTTCCAGAAAAGCCAAGTGCTCCTCCCGATACGGAAAGTCCACCACCAGAATCAATAATAACAGTAGCATTATTGCCAATCATCAGATCTCCACCTGAATTCAAGCTAATGGCACTACCTGCCATCAAGGTAAGCGTTTCTTCCACATCCAGTTCTGAAGCCACTTGCAAACTAGCCGAAGCATTTGTCATGGCATTGGTAGTAATAGAACCTGTGAAAAGCAATACCGCACTTAATCCGGTAGAGACTGAATCCAAAACGATATCTCCAGTACCAGAAAGTGATCCGGAATTGATCGTAAGCGCTGCACTTGTTGATGTATTCAATGTACCATTTACATCCAATGAGGCAATGGCCGCATTCAACATTAAGTCATTGTCTAGATCAACCGTGATTCCCGATGGGATAGTAACCTGATCGGCAGTAATAGTGGAGGGGGGTGCAGATCCGCCCCAAGTTGCTGAATTACTAAAGCTGCCTGAACTTACGGCTGTAAATGATGCCCCCATTGCGCTTGTGCTTGCAAATAATATTGCAGCAAAAAGCATTGGGATTTTTCCTAAATAAATTTTGAGCGTTTTCATATTTGTTAGTTTTTTGGTTTAAAAAATGATTTTAAAAATTAAACTATTTTTCTTCTAAATTTCAGAAGAATAAATAGTTTATCTGTTTTTATCAGAACCAAAATAAGTTCATTATTAATTGTTTATCAAACTTAAAATGGAATATTTACTGAACAAAAAACATGGTTTTCCGAGATTTTTTCAAAAATAATTTGATTAAAAAAATCAAAATTATAATTGATCCTGAAAGTTTTAGGAGATAATTTTGCGCAATTCCTCTTTAGTCTTGCCTAATTTTTTTTGAAGTTTTAAGAACATTTCATCTCTTTTTCCTTCAGCAAACATTAGGTCGTCATCGGTAAGCATTGCAAATTTCTTTTTGAGTTTTGCTTTCTGCTCATTCCAATTGCCTTTTAACTCGGTAGTGTTCATACTATATTGATTTAGCTGTGAAAGAATTTTCTTGCAACAAATATGAGCCATTCATAGAGCTTAACCGTTACACAATTTAAGCTAAGACTTACATCATTCACACATTTGACAGAATAGGATGCCCTACCCGCAATGGCGGAGATTATTAAATAAAACAGATTAACTATTAAATTTTATTAGCAGATTTTTTCCCTGATACTTTGAATCAGAACCTGATTAACTAGCGTTGCCCTTGGCTTGAGATTGATTTTTCATTGCCCTTTAAATAAGATTGATCAAATTTGCTACTGCTTAATGCTGACTTTCTAACGGTGAATCAAACGATCAGGCTACATTTTGCAGCTATTTAATTTTGGTAAGACCTTTGTTTGATAGTTGACTTAAACCAGCAATAAAAATTATTCCTTCACGAATTTCCTAAATCCTATACCGGACTTGCTTTCAATTTCAATGAAATACGAGCCGCTGGGAAGGGAATCGATTGAAAGCCCGCCTGTGTAAGAACTACCCGAAGTGGATTGTTTTCTACTCGTTTACCCCAAAACGTGTCAGGATCACTCCCGTTGTTTATGAAATTACTTTGCTCTATTCTTTCGGCAATTAAATTTCAAATACTGCGCAATTTTAGAAACAAGTCTCACAAAATAAAACGAGCCCTCTATCAAACTGACAGAGGGCCCGCACAACTGAAAACCTACACTAATCCATACCTATAGTTTCTGGATTTGCTCTACATAGTTTGTATTATCATTGTATATGCGGATAAAGTAATTGCCCGGCACAAGGTGTTCCAGCGATATAGTTTCCTGTTGCTCATTGATCTCATAGTTATCTATCACCTGACCAGTAACACTAATAATTTGAGCGTTCAGAGTCTGATCGGTTGTCTCCATACTTTTCACCACCACGTAATCCGTAACAGGATTCGGGAATATTTTTATCTCCATAGTTTCAAGATTTTCAGGAATTCCTACCGAAGTGCTTTTATCAAATACAGCAAATGGACTCAGTGAAGTAATTCCTTCTCTTTGAAGGCTGAACATTCCATTTCCTTCGGCTGTGGCAGATGCTTCTGCTGAAACATCCCAGCTGCTATTGATATAGTGTGAAATATAGGCTTCTGCATTGTTAAAGCCATTCACCTCCATATCAGCAGACCACATTACTTCCATATTCATGTCGAGATTGGCACTGATGTCAGAAGTAACATTCCAGGTAGCATCCACTACACTCTGGAAATTAGCCATATTGGCTCCGCTGCTTCCATTGGCCAAAACTCCGGCATCAACATTTACCATCACATTTCCACTTTGTGATCCACTGTTCAATTCAATGCTTGCTGGTGCAAAATTAATTGCAGTACCTACTGGAAACTCTACTGAAGTACCACTTCCGGCATCCAATTGCATCGCTACCTGTCCGGAACCTGAAGTAACAATATATGCACTGCTTCCGGCTCCACTTATAGAACCATTCGCTCCTATTTGAAGGTCATTGTTCTCAATATCCAGGTTTCCGCTTCCAGAGAATGACAGTTCACCATCAATATTCAAATCAGAACCCAGCATAACTGCTCCGCCAGAAGAAATATTCAAGCTGAAATCATTAACAGTATTGCCATTGGCTGAAAAACTGATGGCTGTGAATGGCGCAGCATCCAAGTCTATGCTGATATTCGAGTTGGCATCAGCATCTATAGCTCCGCTTACAGTAATATTGATATCGCCTGTAAGCGCAAGGTCATTGGCATTTAAATCCAGATCACCACTGACAATATTCAAAGTGCCTGTTACTTCAACATCACTGTCAACTGTTACTGAATTTCCTGAACCTACATCAATAGTAAAGTCACCAATAATACCACTTCCCCCGGCAAATGAAATACCTGAAGAAAGGCCACCGTTTGCATCTACTGTGATGCTTGAGGTAGAATCGGCCACAAATGAACCGGAACCGCTCAGGTCTCCGCTGATCTGTATGCTCGATCCGCTGATATTGAGATTGCTTCCACCTGAAAGATCAAGTGTACCGTTTACACTTACATCGCTTGCAAGGTCAACAGCATTTCCCGTTCCTACATTAATAGTAAGGTCATTCACGGTACTTCCTCCGGCTGAAAAATTCAATGAATCGTAGATTCCCCCGGCTGCATTGATACTCAGATCTGCTGATGCATCTCCGCTCAACATTCCAGAGCCGCTGAGGTCGCCATTGATGGACACTGAAGCACCACTGAAATCGAAGGTAGCTCCACCATCAATTTGCAGGGTTCCGTCTATATTCAGGTCGCTGTCAATCTGAACACTGCTTCCGCTTCCTACGCTTACGGTAAAATCATTGACAGTATTTCCAGAAGCATCAAAACTCAGTGCACCGGATAATCCGGCAGTGGAATTCACTATAATATTTGCAGCTCCTGCTGATGAGATTGAGCCTGAACCACTGGCAGACAGGTCACCGTTTGCATCAAATGTAAGTGTGTTGTTGCCAACAGCTAAGGTTCCGCTGTTCAATGTCAATGTTCCACTGATGGTGATATCTGAATCAACAGATACACTGTTGCCTGAACCTACATCAACTGTAAGATCACCAATAATACCACTTCCCCCGGCAAATGAAATACCCGTAGAAAGTCCACCGCTTGCATCTACTGTGATGCTTGAGGTAGAATCGGCTACAAAAGAACCGGAACCGCTCAGGTCTCCGCTGATCTGTATGCTCGATCCGCTGATATTGAGATTGCTTCCACCTGAAAGATCAAGTGTACCGTTTACACTTACATCGCTTGCAAGGTCAACAGCATTTCCCGTTCCTACATTAATAGTAAGGTCATTCACGGTACTTCCTCCGGCTGAAAAATTCAATGAATCGTAGATTCCCCCGGCTGCATTGATACTCAGATCTGCTGATGCATCTCCGCTCAACATTCCAGAGCCGCTAAGGTCGCCATTGATGGCCACTGAAGCACCACTGAAATCGAAGGTAGCTCCGCCATCTATTTGCAGGGTTCCGTCTATATTCAGGTCGCTGTCAAGCTGAACACTGCTTCCGCTTCCTACGCTTACGCTTACATTATTTACTGTATTGCCTGAAGCATCAAAGCTCAGTGCTCCGGATAATCCGGCAGTGGAGTTTACTGCAATATTCGCAGCTCCTGCTGATGAGATTGAGCCCGAACCACTGGCAGACAGGTCACCGTTTGCATCAAATGTAAGTGTGTTGTTGCCGATGTCCAATGTGCCACTGTTAAGATCCAATGTACCACTGATCATTAAGTCAGAATCAACAGACACACTGTTGCCTGAACCTACATCAATGGTAAGATCACCAACAATACCACTTCCCCCGGCAAATGAAATACCCGTAGAAAGGCCACCGCTTGCATCTACTGTGATGCTTGAGGTAGAATCGGCAACAAACGAACCGGAACCGCTCAGGTCTCCGCTGATCTGTATGCTCGATCCGCTGATATTGAGATTGCTTCCACCTGAAAGATCAAGTGTACCGTTTACACTTACATCGCTTGCAAGGTCAACAGCATTTCCCGTTCCTACATTAATAGTAAGGTCATTCACGGTACTTCCTCCGGCTGAAAAATTCAATGAATCGTAGATTCCCCCGGCTGCATTGATACTCAGATCTGCTGATGCATCTCCGCTCAACATTCCAGAGCCGCTAAGGTCGCCATTGATGGCCACTGAAGCACCACTGAAATCGAAGGTAGCTCCGCCATCTATTTGCAGGGTTCCGTCTATATTCAGGTCGCTGTCAAGCTGAACACTGCTTCCGCTTCCTACGCTTACGCTTACATTATTTACTGTATTGCCTGAAGCATCAAAGCTCAATGCTCCGGATAATCCGGCAGTGGAGTTGATATCAATATTACCGAGTCCACTTGAGGAAATCGAACCTGAGCCACCCGCAGCAAGATCACCGCTGGCACTGAAAGTAAGTGTATTGACAGAAAGTGCCAGGTTACCACTGTTCAACATCAAGTCACCATTTACAGTAAGGTCTGAAGTCAGAGTAACATTATTTCCAGCACCAACATCAACATTAACATCAGTAATACTTGATCCACTGAGCTCTACTCCACTAATGGCAGCACCTCCAGTATAAACCACATTATAATTTCCGGAAAATCCAATACCACCACCGGATATTGAAAGCCCTCCACCTGAATCAACTACAATAGTTGCATTGTTTCCGATTGTAAGACTTCCACCGGTGATAAGACTTAAGGTACTTGCCGGTGCAAGAGTTAATGTTTGACCAACATCAAGATCAGCACCCATTTGTAAACTGGCAGCTGCATTGGCCATAGCATTTGCCGAAAGCGAGCCAGTAAACAAAAATACGGCACCGGCTCCCGTAGCAACAGAATCCACCATAATATTCCCAGTTCCTGAGATGGTTCCTGTTGACGCATAAAAGGAAGCATTAGAGCTGGTATTTAAAGTACCATTTACATCTAATGAGGCAGTAGCGCCATTTAAAGTCAGGTCATTATCCAAATCCACAGTTATGCCAACAGGGATAATAATCTGATCTGTACTGACATTCGCAGGAGGTGCGGAACCTCCCCATGTAGCTGAACTGCTAAAATTTCCAGAAGCTACAGCAGTAAATGTTGCTCCAATTGCACTTGTACTTGTCAGCAAAATTGTTGCGACAAGCAAAGCGACTTTTTTGAGGTTTAATTCTAAGGTTTTCATAATTTCTCCTTTTTTTATTAAAAAATGAATTTTAAACATTAATCATCGCAAAAAATATTTTTATCTATTTTTTACACAAGTGAATTACACTAATTATTAGGTGATTATAAAAGAATAAAAGAAGAAATTACCGAACACATTTTGTGGTTTTCCGAGAAATTTTCACCACAAAAACACAAGTATATCAATATGAAGCTTGATTTTTCAAGCAAAGTGAGCCTTAGTGCACCGACACATTTTGAGCCCTTCCGAAAAATTTAAGTTTTTTAACACTGGAAAAAGCAGCTAAAATCGCTGTGAATACTGAAGCACGACTACCTAAACTGTGATTTAGCCGGAATAACTCATTTGCATTTTTCAATAAAAAACAAAAGGGATGCACAGATGTACATCCCTTATTTAGGGCTTCCTCAAAACGCTATAAAGTATTCATTATCTATTTCTTATACGCCTTAACCCTTCTTTGAAATGCAAATTTTTTTAGAACATCTGCTATTTTTCCCTGTGTTTTATCTCAGCTAAGCCCCAGACACACCATCTACTTCACGGGCTTCAGCTCGAAGTATTCCTATACATCTTCACTTTGCCCGTTTGTATCTGATGTATCTGGGACTTTTTGAGGAAGCCCTATTTAGAAAATCAAACAAAAATCGCTTTACTGTTTAATAAATTTCTTAAACCCATAAGTATCTCCGACCCTGATTTCTATAAAATAGAGTCCATTGGGGAGTGACTCAAGCGAAAGCCTGGTTTTGCCGGAATTGAGTTGAGGAACAGTCAATACATTTTGACCGGATAAATTGAATACATTCAATGATGAAATTTCATCTTCTTCAACTTCAATATTAAGGACATCATTTGCAGGATTGGGGTATATTTTCCAGTCGTTTGAATTAATATGCGCTCCTGTTCCCGCGACTTTTTGATATACCAAAACGGAATCGCTAAAAGCACAAACCGGAATTTGATTTTCAGCACTGTCAATTAAATATACATCAGAAAAGGAAAGGTGCAGGTATTCGGAAATCGTACTGTTTTTCTGAACCAAATTGTCTTCCATTACAAAAAATACGTGCCCAATTGCTTGTCCGCTCAGGGTTTTTCCTTCTTGATTGGTACGGCTTACTGCCGTTTCAATTTCAGCCTGCTGATCAAAATATTTATTGAGGTGAATAATGGTATCATTCGGATTTTTCTTAAAGCCCGTATCATCATAATCTATTTCCACACTACTGGAATCAACCAAATGTCTGTCGTAATGCAAAGTATAAGCAATACCATAGGCTTCATTTGCTGTAATATTATTAGTGCCAAGGCGGATTGCAATCTCAACTGCAGTTCCTACTTCAATACTGTCGTATAAAATCTCAAAATACAGGGGCACATCATTGATATTTGTGCAGGCCGGTGGTCTTGACTTGTTGTGGGTTTGGTTGTAGTTTCTGTCCAAAGGACGAAGGTCAGCTTCATTAACAATACCATCGCCATCACAATCTGCATGTTTGTAATTGACTCCCGTTGTAAAATCCAGGGGATCGGAATTAATATCTAGCCATAAAGTAGAACTTATTTTTGGCGCCCAGTTGGTAGCTGTATCAATTGTACGCGCAGGCCCTGAAAATCCGTAAGCCAGACCGATATAAAGCACATCTTTATTGTCGGCAATAAAATCGCTGTTGGCATCCCCCGGCCACACGCAATCGATACAAAAAACCACATCTTTACATACTGTTTCCACACAAGGTGGAATTGCCAGTAAATTGGTGCGGGTAAGGCATACATTATAAATGCCTTCTGTAGCATAGCTGTATGTAAGACTGTCTATAACTGACAGCAGCGTTCCATCGTCTAAATCCCATTCAAAGCTGTCATTGGGGCCGATATTGCTCGAAAGGTTTTCAAAATGTACACTGTCACCTATAATGACATAATCAAAATCAACATCACACTGCGCCTTTGCATCCAGTGCAAATACAAGGAAAAGAGCATACAAGAGTAATTTTTGAAAAAACACAATATTGTTATTTACCTGATTCATATAATTCCTCTTTTGAATAGCAGCAACACAAAAATGCTGTAATTTGTGCAAATGTAAAGCGACAAAATAGTTTAATTTCCGACATTTTTTATTAGTTTATGTGCTGAAATATTTTTAAAAAATATCCTGAAAACATTATCATACAGCTATTTTAAAGCTTTGCAAAATATTTACTAAAACAAATTTTCCGCCAAAAAACTAAAAACCCGGCATTTATTTGATTGAAGCTTTTGTAATTTCAGTGAATCAAATTAAAACATGGAAAACAGCAAACTGATCCTTTTTTTAAAAAAAATGAGACCAGGTCAACTGAAGAAAATTCAGGCTATGGCCGACTCTCCATATTTCAATACAGATGAAGCTCTTTGCCAATTGGTAAAGGTACTTATGCAGTTTGCCCCTGATTTTGACAGCCCTGAACTCACAAAAGAAAACATTTTTAAACTGGCTTTCCCCAAGCAGAAATATGATGAAAAAAAACTGAGTTATCTACTAAGCGATATCCTGTCTATTGCCGAGCAATATGTTGTACAGGAAAGGTTTAAAGAACAAAGCATCCAACAGCAGTTTTACCTGTTAATGGAATACACTGCACTAGACCTTGAAAAGCATTACCGCAGCACCATGTCCACTGCACGCAAAGATCAAAAGCGAAAATCATTCAGAGATGCAGATTTCTTCTACGATGAATTTTTGCTTGAAGCTGCTGACAATGCCTACTTTGACAAGCAACGTTCCCATAGGTTTGACAAAAGCCTGCAGCTTGCCATCGACAACCTTGACATTTACTTTCTCACGCTCAAACTCAAATACTCCTGCGAAATTCTCAATCGCAGAAATGTAGTTGCTTCTGATTATGAGATTAAATTACTGGACGAAATACTGCGCTATATTGATAAACATGATTTTAATCAGGCTCCTGCCATTCAGGTCTATTACTCTATCCTAATGACGCTGAAAGAACCTGAAAAAACGCTGCATTTTGAGCAATTGAAAAAATTACTGAAAGCACATACCGATAAATTTTCATCCAAGGAAGCACGTGATATGTATGCTTATGCACAAAATTATTGCATCAAACAGGTGAACAACGGCAATATGGATTATCTCAAAGATTTGTTTCAGCTCTATAAAATGACCATTGACAGCAGGATAATTTTCTTTGGAAAACACATATCACCCTGGACCTATAAAAACATTACAAGTGTGGCATTGCGCCTTGAAGAATTTCAATGGGCAGAACAATTTGTAGAAAACTATAAAGAGCATATAGAATCTGATTTCAGAAAAGATGCCTACGCATATAACATGGCGAGTATTTATTTTGATAAAAAAGATTTTGAAAAGGCGCAGGAGCTGCTGCAGGATGTAGAGTTCAGTGACCTGTTCTACAGCCTTGACTCCAAGGCTATGATGCTGCGCATATATTATGAGCTGGAAGTAATGAAACCACTGGCTTCACTGCTGGATTCCTTTCGCGTGTATTTAAAACGCAACAAACAAGTTTCAGATTATCAGCGCACCTTATACCTCAACCTGATCAAGTATGTGCGTGAAGCTTCTAAACTCAGACCTCATGAAAAAGAACTGGCGAAAAAACTGAAAAATAAAATCGAAAAAAACAAGAATGTAGCTTACCTCAAGTGGGTGAAAGATATAGTAGAAAGGAAGGTGAATAGCTAAAGGAATGCATTAATGCCCCTTAAAGCAATTAAGTATAATGCCTGAATGATGTGCAGATTGTGTGCAAGTCTAGTAGAAAAATACACAAGAACCTTTGGCTATTATTGTAACCGTGCAGCTGTAAAATAAAAATGGAATTGAAGCATACAAACAGCGCTATTTAGCAGTAGAGCCTTTTTACAATGGATTTGCTGTGGTTACCACTTTTGATGGGGAAAAATTGATTATTGACGAATTATGAGTTAAAAATACTAATATTTAATTTTTATATTAAGACATTGTTTCCCTTTAAAATAAGGTGTTTTAATTTTAATCTTAATTTCACCTAAGAATTAAAATAAGCGCTTTATTTTAATGGATTTTCAAATCTTTTTCACGAAATAGCAGACTGATTCAATATTGAATAAAGCTGAATATGTAGCATGTAATATGAGTAATGAAAAATTAGACCTCAGATCACCTGACTTGGTGAATGAAAACTTTGAAAAGTTAGCCGCCCTATTCCCTAACTGCGTTACGGAAAGTACCATTGAAAGAAATGGGGTTGCTGAGCGGAGCCGAAGCATAGATTTTGACCTGCTCAAGCAGGAACTCAACCATGCCGTGGTAGAAGGCAATAAAGAACGCTACCGTTTGGAGTGGCCAGGGAAACGAGAAGCCATAGTAACTGCCAACCTACCTACTACCAAAACCCTACGCCCTGTACGGGAAGACTCCGTAGACTTTGACAATACCGAAAATCTTTACATAGAAGGCGACAACTTGGAAGTGCTCAAGCTACTGCAAGAAAGCTACCTGGGCAAGGTGAAGATGATTTACATAGACCCGCCTTACAATACAGGGAATGATTTTGTGTACAAAGACAACTTTAGCAAGGCTGCCCGGGAAGAACTGATTGAAAGCGGACAAAAAGACGAGTACATGCAACGCCTGGTAGCCAACCCCGAAACCGCAGGACGTTACCATTCCAATTGGTTGAGCATGATGTATCCTCGCTTGAAGTTAGCAAGGAATACCTTGACTTCTGATGGCGTGATTTTGATAAGTATTGGGGAAGATGAAATAGGGAATTTGAAATCAATGATGAATGAAGTTTTTGGAGATTTCAACTATGTATCAACTTTACTTTGGGAAAAAGGCAGGAAGAATGATTCAAGGTTCTTTTCACATGGACATGAATACATATTGGTATTTGCTAAAGACAAAGAGTATTTAATTGACCAAAACATTCACTGGAGAGAGGAAAAGCCTGGAGCAAGAGAGATTTACAATTTTTTCTTAAAGTCAAAAAAACAACATGGTGATAATTTTGAAGAAATAGAAAAAGAATTAAAAACGTTCTATAAAAATCTTCCCAAAGACCACCCTTCAAAAAAGCATTCGAGATACTCTCACGTAGATAAACGCGGTGTTTGGCGCGATGATAATATGTCTTTGCCACGAGGAGGTGCTCGATATGATGTTATTCACCCAAAAACTGGAAAGCCATGTGCCATGCCATCTGGAGGTTGGCGGTACGCTTCTGCTGAGGTTATGCAAGAAAAGATTGAACAGGGATATGTAGTTTTTCGGGATGACCATACAGAACCACCTATTCGAAAAACATATCTTGTTAGAAGTCTAAATGAAAATTCCGAAGAGCCTGAGATAGGACTTCAAGTGTTAGGAACATATTTTTATCGAAGTGGACTTCAAGCCACCAATGAGCTAAATAGTATTTTCGGAAAACAACGTGTATTTAATAATCCAAAAGATCACGAGATTTTAGCAAACTTGATAAATTACTGTACAAGTAGAGATCAAGAAGCTATTGTCTTAGATTTTTTTTCAGGTTCTGCGAGTTCAGCACAATCTATTCTTGAGTTAAACTCTACTGATAATGGTCATAGAAAGTTCATACAAGTTCAATTACCTGAAAAAACAGATGAAAAAAGTGAAGCTTATAAAGCTGGATACAAAAACATTTGCGAAATAGGCAAAGAACGCATCCGCAGAGCAGCCAAGAAAATCAAGGAAGAAACCAATGTAGATATAGATTATGGCTTCCGTGTCTATCGCTTGGATGAAAGCAATATGCAAGATGTGTATTACAAGCCACAGGACTATGAGCAAAACAACTTAGACCTCTTTGCAGACAATGTAAAACCCGACCGCACGGCAGATGATCTGTTGGCACAAGTGATGTTGGATTGGGGCTTGCCACTTTCGCTCAAAATCGAGCAAATTGATGTATCGGGAAAGAAGGTGTTTAAAGTAGCAGAGAACTCCCTCTATGCCTGTTTCGATAGCGGTATTGATGAGGCATTTGCCAAAGCCATAGCCAAAGAAGTGCCCTTGCGTATTGTGTTTAAAGACAGTGGCTTTAAGAACGATACTGCCAAGACCAATGTAAAGCAATTGCTGAAGCAATTGAGTCCTGAAACCGAAATGAAAGTGATTTAGTAATGGCCTTACCGGTAAACATAGAGGAGTTGATACATGGCAATACCGTTGAGTGGGAGCGCTTAGAGTTTAAGCAGGGGTGGAACCCCGAGGATGTAATTCATTCCATGTGTGCTTTTGCCAATGATCTACAAAATTGGGGAGGTGGATATATAATCGTTGGTGTTGCTGAAGAAAATGGTCAACCCGTTCTTCCTCCAGTAGGATTACAACGAAATCAATTAGATGCTATTCAAGGAGAAGTCGTTCAACTAGGTCATAGAATTAATCCAACCTACTTTCCAATTACAGCACCCTATGAGCTAGAAGGGCAACTTGTTTTGGTACTTTGGTGTCCTGCCGGTGATAATCGGCCCTATACAGCTCCAACAACTCTTGGGAATGGAGCTCAAAGACGACATTATGTGCGTGTAGGCTCAACAAGCATTATAGCTCAAGGAGAAAACCTTAGAAAACTTCAAGAGTTAGCCGCTCGAATTCCTTTTGATGATAGAATAAATAATCAAGCCTCTCTTGATGACTTAGACTTAGGGCTTATCCGCGAATACCTTCAGGAAATCAAAAGTGGTTTACTTGAAGAAAGTGCTCACATGCCATTTGCTGACTTGTGTAAAACCATGCTCATTGCCAAAGGTCCGAATGAAGATGTGAGACCAGTGAATGTTGGCTTGTTATTTTTCTCTAAAAAACCTGAACGGTTTTTTGATAGGGCATGGATTGAATTGGTACGTCATAAAGATGATTCGGGAAAGAATTTTAAAGAAGTCTATTTCAAAGGCCCCTTACATAAGCAATTGAGGGAGACTCTTTCCTATATCAAGAGCAACATAATTTCCGAACAAGTCAATAAACACGCTAACAAAGCAGAGTCAGAACGTTTTTTCAATTATCCATTCGAAGCAATTGAGGAAGTTTTGTCTAATGCGGTATATCATAAAAGCTATGAGCATGTTGCCCCAATTGAGATCCAAGTGTTTCCCGATAAAATGACCATTTTGAGTCATCCGGGACCGGTTCCTCCTGTAAACGGTGAAGTTCTTTCGACCCAGAAAAGAATTATAGCTCGAGAATATAGGAATCGGAGAATCGGAGATTTTCTGAAAGAATTAAAACTCACTGAAGGAAGAGGGACAGGCTTCCCTTCTATTTATGGTGCTTTGGAAGCCAATGGTTCTTCTGAACCCTCTTTTGAAACAGATGATGCTAGTTATGTACTTGTTACCCTTTCTGCTCATCTGAATGACCAAGCTAGTGACCAAGCTAGTGACCAAGCTAATGTGTTCAAATTTAAAGATTTAGAAGACATAGTTAGTTTTAGTAACGGAGCTACTAACGGAGCTACTAACGGAGCTACTAACGGAGCTAGTGACCAAGCTCGAGCTATAATTAATGAAGAAGTTCATAGTAGAGTACTAGAAGTTCTTGATATTACTAAACGGTGGATTAAAAGAGAAGAGTTATTCGAAAAGATGAACCTAAGTAACCAAACGATTAATAGAAAGAAGTATTTAGATCCGCTGATTGAGATAGGTTGGATAACAATGGAATACCCCGATACTCCAACTCATCCCAAACAACGATATAAAATCACTGACTCAGGAATGAAATTAATAGATCTAATAGAAGAAAAATGAAACTACAGTTTAAAGAACAAGACTTTCAGATAAAGGCGGTTCAGGCTGTAGTAGATTGTTTTGAAGGGCAACCACTAAAAACCAATCACTTCACCTTAGAGCGTAGTAAGGAACTCATTCGCAAAGCTAAGCAAGCAGCTATGGGAATTCAAAGCTTAGACTTTGAAATAGAAAAAGAAATTGGTTATCGAAATTCTGAACTTCCTAAAAATTGGGATGAACAAATGCTCAAAAACATTCAGGAAGTCCAAAAACAGAATGACCTTCATGAAAGCAAGAAAATTGAACGCCCTAATGGTGTGAATTTGGGATACAACCTCACCATTGAAATGGAAACAGGTACTGGTAAAACCTATACCTATATCCGGACCATGTACGAGCTGCATAAAAAATACGGTTGGAGTAAGTTCATTGTCATTGTGCCCAGCATTGCTATTCGTGAAGGGGTGTACAAATCCTTTCAGATTACACAGGACCACTTTCAGGAACTCTATGGGCACAAGATCAATCCTTTCATATATAATTCAGGCCGCCCGCAGGATATTGAGAACTTCGCTTCTGACAGCCGTATCAGTGTCATGATTATCAATACACAGGCATTCAATGCGCGTGGTAAAGATGCAAGACGTATCTATCAGGAATTAGACCAGTTTGGCACACGTAAGCCTATTGAAATTATAGCAGAGACTAACCCAATCTTAATAGTGGATGAGCCACAATCAGTAGAAGGTGAAAAGACCTTAAAGAGTATGCAGGACTTTAATGCACTTTTCACGTTACGTTATTCAGCTACCCACAAAATTGAATACAATAAGATTTATCGCCTCGATGCATTAGATGCCTACAACAAACGCTTGGTGAAGAAAATACAAGTAAAGGGTATTAACCTAAAAGGTTCAACAGGTACAACGGGATATATGTATTTAGAAAATATCATTCTGAGTACCACAAAACCACCTTATGCATTAATAGAACATGAAAAACGAACGGCTTCCGGTTCCATTACCAAAAAGCGGATAAAGGTTGCTGAAGGCTACAACATTTATGAGCATTCAGGAAATATGCCTGCATACAAGAATCAAACAATAACCGAAATTAATGGCTATCTAAATAAGATAGTGGTTGGGGGTCAGGATGTTTTTCCAGGAGATATTCTTAATGATAAAGATGAACATGCTTTCCGCAGGGTGCAGATAAGGGAATGCATCCTTTCTCATTTGCAAAAAGAAAAGCAGCTTTTTGGCCAGGGCATAAAGGTGCTTTCTCTCTTCTTTATTGATACCGTAGAGAAATACCGTGTTTATGATGAATTAGGGGAACAGCAATTGGGCGAATACGCCAAAATATTTGAAGAAGAATATGCTAAAATCCGTGAAGAAGAACGCGACATGACAATGCCTCTATATGACAAATACCTTATGCGTGATACTCCTAAAAAAGTACATGATGGTTATTTTTCAATAGATAAAAAAGGAAAAACTGTAGATCCTACTGTGAAACGTGGCAAGGAAGATTCAGAAGATGTTTCAGCTTATAACCTGATAATGAAGAATAAGGAAAGGTTGCTCAGTTTTGAAGAACCAACCCGCTTTATATTCTCTCATTCAGCATTGAAAGAAGGTTGGGACAACCCGAATGTATTCCAAATCTGCGCCCTCAAACACTCTGAAAGTGGAAGCCTAACCAGGCGCAGACAAGAAGTAGGTCGCGGCATGCGCCTTTGTGTAAATAACCACGGTGTCCGTCAGGATTTTGGATTAGTAGGAGAACGAGTACATGAAATTAATAAACTCACCGTCATTGCTTCCGAGACTTATGAAGCCTTTGCCAAAGGACTACAAAAAGAAATTGCAGATACCCTCAAAGACCGTCCGCAAAAAATTGAGGCTCGAATATTTATCAATAAAGTAGTAACGAACGAAAAGGGGGATGAACACCGAATAGACGAGCTGGAAGCTACTTTGCTGAACAACACTCTTTTATTTGAGAGGGTAGCGGATGCCAATGGCAAGGTAACCGATGAAGGAAAAGAACTTATCGAACAAAACAAAGTGCCTCTACCCGAACAGCTTGAGCCTTATAGAACCTCAATTTGCAAATTGCTGACATCGGTCTATACAGGAAAGGAGTTTAAACCTGAAGATGAACGCCAAACTGTAATTCTCAATACCAACAAGAACTTTTCAAAAAAGGAGTTTCAGGCACTTTGGGAAAAAATAAACCTGAAAACCATTTACGAAGTACAGTTCGATACAGAGCAGCTCATTCAAGATTCAAAAATCAGAATAGATGCGCAGCTCAATATTGGAGATCGTGTATATGAAATAAAGACAGGAGAATTAGAAGACGGTACAGCAGAGCAAATGAAAGAAGGCAGCTTGGTACGTGAGTCCAAACGTCAGTACATGAAACTGAAAAACGACCTCTATTCCAATACAGTGTATGATGTGGTGGGTGAAATTGAAGTGCAAACCAACCTCACAAGAAAAACCATTGTAGAGATACTCAAGAAGATTAAGCAAGAGAAGTTCCTGCTCATTCGTAAGAATCCTGAAGAGTTTATTGGCAAATGCAGCAAGCTGATCAATGAAGTGAAGGCAAGCCTGATAATCAACAATATTGTTTATCACAAAACTGAAGAAAGGCATGATGTCAAAACGGTTTTTACCAATGATAAATTTGCTTTGCGCAAGTCTGAATTTCTCAAAAAGCACATTTACGACTTCCTTACTTCCGACTCTAAAATTGAATCGGACTTTGCTACAGCCTTAGAAAACAGCACCGAAGTAGTGGTCTATGCCAAGCTTCCTAAAAGCTTCTATATTTCCACACCAGTTGCCAATTACAGTCCGGATTGGGCGATAGTCTTTGACAAGGACAAAGTCCGACATATCTACTTCGTTGCAGAAACCAAAGGTTCTGATTCGGATATGGACTTGAGAGAGATCGAGAAGCTAAAAATTGAATGCGCCAAAGTCCATTTTAATGAGATAAGTGGTGCAGAAGTTAAATTTGAGAAAGTAAGCAGCTATGAAAAGCTGATGGATATTGTACAATTGAGTTAATGTATAACAAGGAGTTTATATCACCTATTCCTAAAGTTTGGCATGAAATACACCAGACATTAGATAATTATTGTAAGCAAGAACTTGAATCAAAAGGTGAAAACCGCCAACGCCTTTGATTCTCGCAGGTTGGAACTTTAGCTCTGACTTTGAAAAAGGTGATCGTTGGAAGTCTACCTGTAGATGGGCAGAAGAAAGAAATTGCACTCACTTGATTAAGGAACTGAGTGATGAAGAAAAATATTTTGGCTGATACACTATGAAACTAATCGACAATGTAAATACACGCTTGGGTGATGACCTAAAGGAAACTATCAGAAAAAAGTAATGCCTAATAGCCCAAAAACAAAAAAACCTCCAAATCCTGTAAAGCTTTCCCATTCTATGTGGGCACTGCTGGATTCCCCTTCCCCAAGGGGTCATGACCCCTTGGGTTTGAAAAACAAAAAAGCCCTCCAATTTCTTGGAAGGCTTTGTGATCGCGACAGGATTCCCCGCCCGCCTGAATGCGTTCGGGCGGGGAACCTGTGACCGTCTGCGGTTTTCAAGAAATAAATTCACTCAAATTATAAAATAAAAAAGGCTCCACACTTGTGAAGCCTTTTCGTGATCGCGACAGGATTCGAACCTGTGACCGTCTGCTTAGAAGGCAGATGCTCTATCCAACTGAGCTACGCGACCATGTTTTCAAAAATTAAAATAGTCAATGTAATGCTTTAAGATGCTCCCCGCCCGAACGTGCCTTTTCGGTACGGGCGGGTATCCAACTGAGCTACGCGACCAATATTTCAAAGCAGGATTAAAAACCTGCGGTAATCAAAAATTGCGATATCCAATGCAGACGATTCTCTGAATGTCTGCATCCAGACAAGCTTTGCTTCGTCTGGACTGAGCTACGCGACCATTTTAAAATTTGGAACTGCAAAAATAGCCATTTTCTGCCTCATTAAAAAAGCTTTTGAGGCTAAACACGGTAAATAATTGAGAATGTATTTTATCGAACAATATATCTCCTATCTTTGAGCAATGTTTATAAAAAAGATAGTCAGCTTCCTTTTGTCCCTATTTATGATCATTGCAGGTATAGGGCACTTTATCAATCCTGAAATGTACAATCCTTTTATTCCGGATTTTCTTCCCAAATTGGCGGTAAATTATATCACCGGTATTGTAGAAATTGCGTTGGGTATTGGTTTGTTAATTCCTGCTTTTCAAAAAATGGCCGCATTTGGAATTTTCCTTTTGATGTGTGCTTTTCTGCCCTTGCACATTATCGATGTATTTATTGAAAATCCTGCCATTGGCAGCAAAACAATGGCCTATATAAGGCTTCCCATTCAATTTGTATTTATCGCCTGGCCTTTATGGATATGGAAATCAAAGAAGTAGATTTAAATTATAATTCTTCCAGCATTTTTTCCATACGCTTTTTAAAAGCCTCCGGCACCGGAACTACCTTCCGACTTTTATAGTCAAAGGTGACCAGTGTACAAAAAGCATTGGCCACCTCTTTATCGCTATCTGCATGGCGAATACGATACACAACGCGATAAGCCTTAGAGAAAAATGCTGTAATTGTGACCTCTACAATTAAAGTATCTCCCCAAAATGCTTCTCCCTTAAATTGACAAGACATATCGCCCATAATAGAGCTGCTGCCTTCTACATCGGCCTCATCATATCCAAGCCATCTGAAAAAACGTACACGGGCTTCATCAAGCAGTCCAATGATTTGTACATTGCCCAAATGTCCGGCATAATTGATATCATTGGCACGGACTTCCATTTCGGTAGAAAACAAAAACTTTTCCGGCAATTCAATTTCCAGTTTTTCCATACTATATTTTAAGATACAGGCTCAAATACAAAGCCCAATTGGTAATTTGAGGTTTATCGCGATGGGTAATTCTCCAAATGGAATCTATGCGAATGACTTTAAAAATATTTTCAAAACCAAAACCCGCCTCAACATAGGGTACCGGATAGGCTACATCATATTCATTGAAACGATTGATGTACTTGTTTTCATCACGCAAATTCCCGTAAAAAACATTAGCTGTGAGTACCTCGCGCCATTTCAATTTTTTAATCCCCGGGATTTTATCCAAAATAGACCCGCCTATAAAATACTGGAAATTCAAGCTGACATACTGATCTGCCACAAACTCCAGTATATTCATATTGTTAAACAGGTATTTGTTGTGGATATAGGAAAAATTTCCCTCCGGTGATTTCAGCAATAAAAAAGGCAAAGTGCCATAAATCTTTCCTGCCCATAGGTTGTAATACATTGACATTTTCGAATTGAGCCGCACATCGCCCTGCATACCTACACTTACATCATGGTATTCAAAATCACTGTTGATTACATTTTTAAACCCGGATGTATAGCGTCCATGAAAAACAGGAAAGGAATTCTTCTTTCTAAATTGAGCAAATAGACTGCTGGCAGATGCTTCCCTGTTGAATGTGCCCGGCAATGGCCTGGACTTGTGCTGCCACCTCAGCGCAATTCCCGCTTCCGAAATTTTAACTTCATCGCTGAAACCTCCATTGCTTTCGTATAAAAAATCAAACCCAGGTGTAATACGCCTATGCCGTGCACTAAAATAGGCGGTTACATCTTTATGAAATTCAGTATCATAAACAATACTGTATTCATCTATATTGTAAAGCCGCTGCAGGGTATTGGGTTTTTGAATAATGGTAAATACATTGTCCTTATCCATTTCTTCTGCATGACGTGTCATCAGATCAACATCTGTCCGGGCAGAAATTGAAATCTTGTTCCAGGGCCGTTTTGAAATGATAAACTGAAATTCACCTCCATATTTAATCCTTTCATCCTGCAAGCCATAAGCTGCATATCCTCTGAGCAAAACCCGTTCGGAAAAATCGGTATTGGTTTTAAATCCAAGCCTGAATCGCCAACCTTCCAAAGCATTTCTGCTCACTAAAGAAGTAATTGCGCCAAGA
Source organism: Chitinophagales bacterium (assembly GCA_040877935.1). Taxonomy (NCBI): domain Bacteria; kingdom Pseudomonadati; phylum Bacteroidota; class Chitinophagia; order Chitinophagales; species Chitinophagales bacterium. Next base: position 55,128 of record JBBDNB010000043.1, on the reverse strand, counting down.
CCAATTCCACCTAATTTCACATAACCTGAAGTAGCGGTACGCACCAGGTATTCATAAACTTTATAAGTTCTCGTACGCTTCAGGCTATCGACCATATCGTAAATTCCCTGCTCGCTATGCTCCAAATCCATATGCCGCCTGCTTTGCCAAAATGAATCGCTACGTGCACCGGCCTGATCAACAATATTAGAAGCCTCAAAAGCATTGAATTCCTTTGATTTATGACTTGCATCAATTTTAATATCCTTATAACTTGTGGTTTTCTTGCCCAATATCTTGGCTTCAGCACCAATAATATAATTCATTTTCACTTTCATAAATTCGCGATCGGGCAACCACATTAATGTGCTGCTGTCATTTGATACCTGCATCATTCGAGGGGCAAAATGCAGCTTGAATTCCAGGGCCTTTACCAGCTCAATATTAATATCCTCCACCATTTCAGCCTCAATACTGGCAATAGCATAGTTTTTAATATTTACAATAAAACTGCCTCTGAAAGTATATTCTCCTTTTCTTTTGGGTTCAAATTCCATTTCAAAATGAGGTACGCCCTGTATGAATAATGTATCGTAAACATTAAGATTGTAGCGATACACATTCATCCCATAATCTGCAATTGGACTAATGAAGTTTTTGCCAAATACCACCATCAGATTATCATAGATATTGAAATTCTGATCCACATTAGACAAGAGTTTGGCAATAAAATCCTTGCGCTGTACACCTGAAACTCTTACACCCTGAATTTTTTCAGAAACTTTACGCGGATTGTTCTGCTTGTATATACTTGCAATATTTTCAATCATAAAGAGTGGCAATATTGTTGTGTTTTCATCTTCTAATGAATCTATGTACTCGGACAGTATCGGAAATTTAGAAATGATCAGCTTTTTTTGAATATCCTCAGGAGTGACATCAAGCAAATCAACTTCATATTTATTGTAAACTTCATAGCTAATGGCATCTAAACGGTGAATATCGTGATTGGCCTTATTCTTTATAATTCGCCTGAACAGCACTTTGGCTGGATCCATTTCTGCTGACACGCTTATCTCACCAATACTGATCTCATCCTGTTCTAAAGCAATTTTTAAATTATTGGGATTTTGATTAGCTATTGATAATGTTTGAGATTTATAGCCCATCGCAGATACGGTAATAGAATCACTGCGCTTGCTAAGTTGTAGACTGAATTTCCCGTCAACATCTGTTGATGTGCCAGTGAATTTTCCCGGAACTGTAATATTGCAAAATGGAATGGGTTCCCCACTTTTAGCTTCACTAACCATGCCGCTGATTACAATCTGAGCACTTGAAAAATGCAGACCTAATCCAATGCAGAATAAAAAAATAAAAATTAAGCGGCTCAATATTGATATCAAAATAACAGGAAAGTTCAAAAATAGAACATCTCATCAAAGAATACGTGTAATATTATTGTTTGTTTGTTGGGAACAATAGAAAGACGAAGGAGCATGTATAAATAGTTGTATGCCTAATCACTAAATTAAAGTGCTCTTAATAAACTGAGCATAGAAATTCTTTAGTACAAATTTTTTATAATATTTATAGAACTTAGTATAAGGCTATAAAATTTTCAGCATCTTGAAACTTTGCATTTTTTTATCAGACAAAAGCTGAAGGAAATAAATCCCTTGAGGCAATTCCTGTAAATCAATAATATTGGACATGGCTTTCAGCTCCCCTTGCTTGTAAACCCGTCCGCTTATATCCACCAGGCGAAAATCATACGCCAGTTTAACATCAATATAAAGCAGATCTTGAACTGGGTTAGGATGGATTTTAATTTTGCTCCTTATTGAAAACTCATCTAATTCCTCCACCCTTACATTTGTGGTATCACCTAAACTATCAGCAGTTGCACTGTATTTAAAATATACCGCTAATGAAAAAGCAGTGCAGCCGTTACTGTCAATTACTTCAGCCTGATATAGGCCACTTGTGTCGGGCAATATTGCCGTCTCATTTTGAAATTGATTCAGTTGAATGCTGTCATTATAATACCAGTTGATATTGCCGTAATTGGCCGGATTTACCAAAAAAACTGAATCAGCTATAGTGTCTATTAGCGGATTGGGCAAATCATAGAAACCAACTTCAATACTATCAGAATAATATACGCAACCAAAACTATCTGTCCGCTGCACAAAGAAAATCCCTGCTGAATCAGTGCTAATGTCCTGTTGATTTGAGCCATTGCTCCAAAAAACTGACCCATCTAATGTATCGCTCATAGAAAGAATAATGCTTTCTTCAGGGCAGGTGAAATTTGATGGCTTGGCACTTAACTGCGGTAAAAAATTTGTATCGGCTTTACTTAGAATTATATCAATTGAATCCTTGTTTACACAATTGTTGCTGTCAGTTATTTCTACTGTGTATATCCCAGATTCGCTCACCCAAAGTCTATTTACTCCAAGTCCTGACCAGGATACGGTATTGTAATTTCCCAGTAATTGCAATTCTATACTATCTATTCCGCAAAAGACAGTATCCGGGTAATTGAAAACAATATCAGCCGGATGGTTTACAGTAACAGAAATAGTTCTACTGGTATCTTTGCAGGCGTATTGATCTTCTACAATTAAATAATATTGGCCGCTGTTTTTTGTTTTGATGCTGAATGAAGTATCATTCGTTGACCATTTTTTTTTAAGCGTTGAAGTAGTATTGAGCACAATCGAATCTCCTAAACAAAATGTACTGTCACCTTGTGCCTGAAAATTTGCTTCCGGCAATGCATAAGTACAGTTTGTCTGAACCACTAGTCCGGTAGTGTTCTGAAGTGAAAGTTCAAAATCCGTCCATTTATTGCACTCCGTTTTTAAATGAAAATCCAGCCAAGGCCCCAAGACCGAAAAAGTGCGTAAATGCTGTTCTGCACGACTTATAAAACTGCAAAAAAGACAAACACTTGTTTCACCAAAATCACAAGCGGCATTCGAATTGGCAAATCCACAGTGGCTGCCCCCATCTAAAGTTATCAGGTATTTACAATCGCTTGCCAGGTTGTTGTACATATCAATTTGATTGCCCAAAGGTGGTGCTACATTGTCCTCCGAACCTGCAAAAACCAAAGCGGGAATATTTACGTTCTGGGCAGCAGCAATTGCAGAAACATTGGTTTCGGCAGCAGCAAAAGTAGCCATCACATTAATATTGCTGTTTTGCTCTGCGGCAAGAAAACTGCAACCACCACCCATAGAATGTCCCATTACAGCAGTTTTACCATTTATCTTTTGATAGAAAAAGGCATTTGGGTCGGTAGACTGTGCCTGGAAATAATCAGTCAAAAAACTCAAATCCTGTCCAAAAGCTGCATGATCGGGAAAAGGAATTGGGCCTACTTCCGTTTTAGGAAAAACCAGGATAAAACCTTTTGGTACAAATTCATCCACAAAATTCTGATAAGCACCAAAATTCATTGAAAATCCATGACCAAAAACAATAAGCGGAAAATTACCATTGGCTAACGGGGTATTGCTACCAGGCTGTGTTGCAGGATAAAAAATTTCTGTATCGATATTTCTTGATCGTTGTGGATCACTAATGCTTTGGCTGCTTTGTCCAATTGAAAAACTCTGTGCATAAAGATTGAAAGGTGAGATAATCCCAATACTAAGATATATACAGACAATACTGACAACAGAGCTTTTCATGAACTCATAAGTTTTAAATAATTAAGATAAGGAACTTGCACTTAAGCAAGCTTGAATACATTTTGCATTAACATTTATTGTCAAAAATTGTTTGTTGGTATTTTCCTTAACCATTTGCAGCAACTAACAGGAGGGTATAAAAACAAAAGGCGGGACTCAAATTGCTTTGAAATCCCGCCTTCAACAATCCGGCACCGTAGTGCGAATCATTGTCGAATTACAGTTATTACGGATTCCCATATTCCTGCAACATAAATGCTACAGGTTTTTTCGGGAAAACTTTAAAACTCATCTATCGAAATCCCCGGCTTGCACCGTTTCATTCAGTAACTCCAAGCTTTCGCAGGAGCGAGAAAATTCAGCCTTCTGAAGCTTACGCTTTTTCAATCTTTTCTTTCCGAAGAAAGAATCAATCCTTTAGCTTTCCTTTTCTCAGATGAAGATCAAAGCTTTCGGCTTTCGCCTCTACCCTTTATCTCTCATTCGATAGTATCAAAAGTAGATGTAAAATCCAGATGTACAAATCTTTTTGATAAAAATTAATACACAATATTCCCACTAGTCAATACACTAAAAATCCCTGTTTATTCACATAAAATATATAGATATCCACCGGTTTTTCGAAGAAATAAACATTTTGCGTAAAAGAGTTTGATTGCAAATAGGTTTATACACAATTGACTACAGAGATTCCGCAAAAAAAATCAATCGTGTAAGATATTTAATGCACTAAAATGCTACACTAAGCTGGTGCTTATACTTGTCAATTAGTTTGCAGAGTTTACCCATCTGAAAATTTTAAGAGCAGCATCATTTCTGCCCAAAAGTATCAGTGGCTTGTTCTGCTTATTCAATATTTCTATAAAACGGCAATCGCCATTGGCATAAAATCCAGACTCAGGAGCTTGTAAAGCAGTGAACCCACCATTTCCGTCACCTTCTAATAGAAGTCCCTTTTGGGCTGTATAGCTGCCCCTTTCGGTTTCTGTATGAAAAAAATTCCCCGCCAGTAAAATATCAGGATTACTGTCCTTATTATAATCCAATACTTGCATTGCTTTTACAGGGGCTACCTGTGCTGCTATTGGTAATTGATGAATTTTAAACGTTCCCTTTCCCTTATTTTCAAGATATACAGAAGCTGTTGTATGCACTTTCAAATGCAAAGCCTTATCTAATGGCTCTTTTCCGAAAATCTCTTCCATATCTGCTGAAGCAAAATCTGCATGTTTGTAATATTTTTTTGAAAACCCTGCAATCCTGTCTTTAAAAGTATTCAATTGTTTTACAGGATAAAGTCTTCCATCCTCATAATAGGCAGTAATTATATCCCTATAAGCATTTTCATCAAAATCAGCAGCAAAAATTTCCAGTGGAAAATCAGCACTGGCTTTATACCTGGTATTTAAACCCAAATTGCCAATCACGTAATCAGTTGAACCATTCTTATTGAAATCACCGGATACAATACAATTCCAAAAACCATTTAAACTGTCCCCCGGTAAAACTTTTGGGCTGACATCTTTAAAAAATCCCGATTTATTTTTGAAAAATTTCGGGGACATGTATTCTCCAACTACAATCAAATCAACATTGCCGTCCCCATCAAAATCTGACCAAATGGCATCACTAATCATACCTGCATTTTTAAGCCCGGGGGCCAATTGATCAGTCACATCCACAAAACGCCCATTTTCATATGCCAGCAAATAAGATTCCGGTGGAAGGGGATAATTTTTAGGTTTAATTTTTCCGCCTATAAATATCAATGGCTTTGTTGAATCAGAAGCTATATAATTTAGCTTCGCAACAGAAGCACTGCTGCGAATATCCGGTAAAATATTCTCCTGCTTAAAGTTACCATTGCCAAGGTTTCTGTATATCCTGTGCCTGTAGAATGAATCACCTTCTGCTTTTTCATTTCCACCGGAAGCAATCAGCAGATCATTAAGTCCATCACTGTTGTAATCAAAAATCAAAATTGCGGCATCTTCCTGCCATGCTTCATTTTCCAAACCAGCTAAAGTATCGCTCTCAAAAACTTCCGGACTGTTCTGATAAAAGATTGTAGTCGCCTGTGCCGCACCACCAATTACTACATCATCAAATCCATTGCCATTCAAATCGCCAATAGCTATACATGGCCCTTCGCGAGAATACATTTGCGGCATTAATGGGTTTTCTGCCAAATCATTGAAATTATTTTCTTTATGCAAATATTTCAAGCCTTTGATTTCCACTGCTTCAAAAGCTTTTTTGGTCAATTCCTTTTTAGGTGAATTTCTAAGTTGAGGATCAGTATATTCAATTTCGAGCAATTGATTGGCAGCAATATTTTTCACAATGCTTTGCTTGCCATTTGGCCAGCTAACAATCACAGAATCGATAATTTTTTGTGTGCCCAGCCCAAAATGCAATACATCCTCTGAAGCGGAATAAAAACCCCGACATGGCTGCAATTCCTGCATTTGCATTTCAATTCCCTTTTCAGCATAGTAATAAATATGAACTCTACTGTGCAACAAAGGCCTGCGTTCTGAGTCTGTTAATTTTACTCTCAAAAAATTATTCCCTGTTAGTTCATCACTTGTGTTTTTAAGAATCAGAGCAGGTGATTTGGCATTATTGAGAATTAAGTCAAGGTCACCGTCATTGTCAAGGTCGGCATAAGCAGCACCACGAGTGTTTAGAGCTTTTGAAGGCTGCCAGGTATCACTCCTGTTTTTAAAAGAAAGTGCTCCTGTATTGGAAAAAAAGAAATTCTTAAAAACAGGAGCTGTGAGAGTATCTCTTTTTTGAAGCTTGATGAGAAAATCTTTATCGGATATTGCCGGCAAAGTCTGACGAACAGAATCGAAAAAAAGCGGTGTATCGTGTTTGAAAAAATCCTGGTGGAAATAGCCATTTGAAATAAAAATATCTTTATTTGAATTGTTGTCAAAATCTGCAAGAAGTACCGACCAGCTCCAGTCTGTAGCGTCAGCATTAATCATTTGTGCTATTTCAGAAAATTGCAATTCCCCGTGGTTAAGAAATAATGTATTTCTAACTTCTTGCCTTGCAATATCACTATGAGTTAGCATATTATCCCAGTTAAAGAGCTTTTCGTATTTCACTGTTTTTTGGCGGTAATAATTCAGTGGGCGCATATCCGATATCATAAAATCTACAAAACCATTATTAGAAATATCAGCCGCATCCATCCCCATTGAAAAAAAACTCATTGTTTCCTGTATATCGCTCTTTTTAAAACTTTTTCCATCATTATTAATATAAATCATGTCAGGTATATCAAAATCATTGCTGACAATAAGGTCCGGCCAGCCATCATTATCCAAATCAGTAGCGGTGAGAGAAAAAGAAGTCTTCACTGCACTTCCGTCATTTAAACCCATTTCCAAACCACGCTCCTCAAACACTCCTTTTTCACGCTGCATAAAAAGTTTTACAGGACTTTCATTCTTCATACTCAATTCTTCCACACTCAATAATGCACTGTTGATCTCTGAAAAATCTACATCCCATGTGGACACAGCTATATCCATGAGTCCATTTTTATCAAAATCTGCAAGTGTCATTCCACTTACCGGCCTGTCCATAGATATATGAAAATCAGGATCGGTACAGAACTTAAAATCTCCTAAATTGAGATAAACAAGTAGCTTGCTTTCAGTTTCTTCCAAATTGGAAGTATTAGTTTTCATTTGATGAAGCGGATTGTTGGACACTGAACGCCTGCCCAAAATAATGTCAGGTTTTCCATCCTTGTTAATGTCATAAATCAAAACGGAAGTAGCACCTCTAACTGAAGGGATACCACTTTGACCAAAACGCTGTTCAAACTTTAAACCGCCCTTGTTTTCATAAAGTCCGTGCAATGAATCCCCAACAAGGAAAATATCATAGAAGCCATTGCCATTCAAATCGCCCACAGCCACTCCCCCACCTTCAATCCCGGCATGTGATAGCTTGCCAAACTCGTGTTCTATTCCGCTGGCTTTAGGATCGAGTATTTCAAATAAAAAACTTCGTTTAGAAAAATTGTTTTCGGATGAAAACGAAAAAGTGATACTATATGAAAACAGCAAAATAAAACATAGGCTGTATCTGAAATTCAATGACATAAAGTAAATTTAGCCAATCTTTTATCAATCCACAGAGAAACAAGTTTTACCACATTTTAAAATTTCTATTTTCTTTTTATTTTCTTTACTTTAGAATTAAATGATTCAAGGAAAAATGGAAACCAACACATTGAAAGAAAAAGACAAATTGAATTTCAGGTATTTTGATGAGGAAATAAGTTTACCGCTCGTTGCTGAAGCAAAGGAGGATAAAAGTAAAGCTGCACTTATCGAATGGATAGATCAAAACAAAGAATTTATCGACAAACAAATTTATAAGGATGGTGCAATTCTCTTTAGAGGATTTGACATCAACACTGCCCAGGATTTTGAAGATGTAGCAATAAAAATTGACCCGGATTTAAAAAACAATTATTTGGGAACTTCACCGCGCAACAGTGTTACAAAATATGTCTTTTCTGCAAGTGAGCTCCCCTCTCATTACCCTATCATGCAGCACTGCGAAATGAGTTTTTTACCCAACCCGCCCCGCAAACTCTTTTTCTTTTGCGAAACACAACCGGAACTGGGTGGAGAAACACCTATTGTTAATTTCAGAAAAGTATATGAACAAATGGATCCCGAAATCAGGCAGGAATTTGAAACCCGGGGTATTAAAAATATTAGAAATTATAATGGCCCCAACAGCAAAAGCAAATTTGATTTGTGGAAGCTCAAGCGTTGGGATGAAATGTTTTTAACAGATGACAAAAATGTTGCTGAGGAAAAATCAAAAGAAAATGGTTTGGAGGTAGTTTGGAAAGACAATGATAAGCTACGGCTAATCAATGACCAAGAAGCTTGTATTACACACCCGGTGACTGGCGAAAAAGTTTGGTTCAATCATTTGCAGGTTTTTCATCGTTCTGCTGCGGCTATAGAATACAAAAAGATCCACAAATTGCAGGGTAATTTGCGCTCCTTTTTCTACAACAATTTCATTTCCATAATGACATTCTTTAAAGAAAAATTCAGCAGTCCGATGGATCAAGCCATGCATTGTACCTTTAAAGATGGCTCTGAAATTCCAAGAGCTTATGTGGAACATGTAGAAGACCTTATTTGGAAAAACATGAGCGTTTTCCCATGGAAAAAAGGCGATGTAGTGGCTATTGACAATTACAGTACCAGCCACGGAAGACTCCCCTACGTAGGTGATCGAAATATTTTAGTAAGCTGGTCTGCCGAATAAACATCCCCCAAAGCACTTAATTTTGGAAAAACTTTCCGGGAATATTCAATTCAATGAAGAGAGTCTTTTATTGCTCAATATCTGCATAGGCTTTATACTTTTTGGAATAGCACTGGATTTAAAGGGTTCTGATTTTAAGCTTGTGCTCACTAGTCCCCGATCTGCAATTGCTGGCTTTGTTTCCCAGTTTTTGTTCTTACCTGCAGTCACTGCGCTTTTAATTTGGTTGTTTGAAATTCCTACCGGTTATGCCCTGGGAATGATATTGGTAGCTGCCTGCCCTGGAGGTAATATTTCCAATTTTATCAGTCATCTGGCAAAGGCCAATACAGCTTTGTCGGTGAGTATGACTGCCCTGGCAACTGCATCGGCAGCAGTTCTTACACCAATTAACTTTACATTTTGGTCACAGTTGCTGTTTGACAATTTAGATACAGAATATTTCACCCTAGATCCCCTCAAGTTGGCTGAAACGATTTTCCTGATCATGGCAGTGCCGATTATGTTGGGAATGGCTTTTAACTTTAAGTTTCCAAGCAAAGCGCTCTTGATTAAAAAACCTGTGCGTATTTTATCCATGATCATTTTTGTAGGCTTTATTGTCATTGCAATAGCTCAAAACTTTGATGTGTTTACGGCACATTTCAGCGAAATATTTTTGCTCGTTCTCATGCATAATGCCCTGGCCTACACAGTGGGTTTTTTAGTTGGTTTTATCCTGAAAGTACCGCTTGCCGATAAGAAAACCATTGTGATCGAAACAGGCATCCAAAACTCGGCACTGGGTCTGGTCATAATTTTTTCCTTTTTCAATGGCGCAGCGGATATGGCCTTAATTGCCGCCTGGTGGGGCGTTTGGCATGGTATTTCGGGAAGTGCACTTGCATTTATTTTATCGCGATACAGGTAGCGATAAAACATTTTCAAAGCCTGAGTTTTGCCAATAAATCCAAGATATAATCTCAGTTGAAGCTCGCGTCACCTGAGCATTGGCTCTAGCTTAGAATCAACCCATCCTGCATTTCCAGTTTGCGGTCGGCCATATTTGCCAGGTCTTTATTGTGGGTGACCAATATAAATGTCTGCTCCAATTCATCTCTCAGGCGGAAAAACAATTCGTGCAGTTCCTTTGAATTATTGGAATCCAGATTGCCTGAAGGTTCATCAGCCAACACGAGTGCAGGCTTGTTCATCAATGCGCGGGCAACAGCTACTCTTTGCTGCTCTCCCCCGCTCAGGGCATTGGGCTTGTGTTCCATTCGATTCTTTAAACCCAGCAAATCCAGCAATTCCTTTGCGCGCTTTTCCGGATTGGAAATATTTGCTTTGCCCAAATAAGCTGGAATCAGAATATTTTCCAGCGCAGTGAATTCAGGTAACAAATGGTGAAACTGAAAAACAAAACCGATCTTCTCATTTCTGAATTTGGCCAATTGCTTTTCATTCAGGCTGTCTATTGCTGTATTGTCAATTTTAATGCTGCCGCTGTCGGGCTTGTCCAGCGTACCGATGATTTGCAAAAGCGTACTTTTCCCGGCACCCGAAGCTCCCACTATACTTACAATTTCAGATTTTTCCACTTTCAGGCTTACACCTTTCAGCACTTCCAGTTCCCCGTATTTTTTATGGATATCCCTTGCTTCGAGCATTCTTGGATTTTATTGAATCAAAATGTAAATATACCGATCTGGGTTTTATCTATTGGTCTCCAAAGAGCCACATTTTTTATTTCTTTGCAAAAAATGAAAATCCGCTGAAATGAAATTTCCACTTTTCCGAAAATACAGCAATGAAAAGAGTTATTTTCAAATCAATGATGAAAACTCATTTACTGAATTGAAAAGCCTTCCCGGTGATCAATGGGAAACCAATGATTTTCATGCCAATAATTATTTCGACCGTCTGTATATCGAACAATTGATAGAAGCGGAACCCGCCCACTTTGTAGCCATAGAAGCGGAGGAATACAACAGCATTAAATCCAGGTTAAAAAAACCGGAAGCTGAATAAAATCCTGCTTAGGCAAATGCATTTATCCCCGTCACATCCTGCCCGGTGATGAGCAAATGGATGTCGTGTGTGCCCTCATAAGTAATGACCGATTCCAGGTTCATCATATGGCGCATAATTGAATATTCACCTGAAATGCCCATAGCTCCAAGAATCTGACGCGATTCACGAGCGATTTTCAATGCAAACTCCACATTGTTGCGCTTGGCCATGGATATTTGTGCGGGTGTTGCCTTGCCTTCGTTTTTCAATGTACCCAAGCGCCAGGCCAGCAATTGCATCTTGGTAATTTCGGTGATCATTTCTGCCAGTTTTTTTTGTGTCAGTTGAAAAGCTGCAATGGGTTTGTCGAACTGATAGCGTTCTTTGGCATAGCGCAAAGCCGTATCATAGCAATCCAATGCGACTCCAATGGCACCCCAGGAGATGCCATAGCGTGCAGAAGACAAACAAGTTAACGGACCTTTCAGTCCTCGTATTTCTGGAAAAAGATTGGACTTTGGCACTTTTACATTATTAAAGACCAATTCGCCCGTAGCACTGGCGCGCAACGACCATTTTTGCTTGATCTCAGGTGTAGAAAAACCTTCCATACCTCTCTCCACAACCAACCCTCGGATTTTGCCACTTTCATCTTTTGCCCAAACCACTGCAATATCGGCAAAGGTGGCATTGCTGATCCACATTTTGGCACCATTGAGCAGCACATGGTCTCCGTCATCTTTGATGGTAGTTTCCATTCCGCCAGGGTTGGAGCCGTGATTGGGCTCGGTCAGGCCGAAACAACCCATCATTTCGCCTGTGGCCAACTTGGGTAAAAACTTCTTTTTGATTTCTTCTGAAGCAAATTTGTAAATAGGATACATTACAAGCGAGCCCTGCACAGATGCGGTAGAACGAATGCCCGAATCACCCCGTTCAATTTCCTGCATAATCAGGCCATAGGAGATTTCGTCCATGCCTCCCCCTCCGTATTCCGTTGGGATATTCGGACCAAAAGCGCCAATCTCACCCAGCCCTTTGATCAGTTGTTTGGGAAATTCAGATTTTTGCGCATAATCGTCAATGATCGGGCTGATCTCTTTCTTTACAAAATTGCGTACCGATTCGCGCACCAGCTTGTGCTCATCACTGAGTAAATCATCTACATTGTAATAATCGTGGTGTTGGTAAAGGTCGCTTTTGTGTGATTTATTTTCATTTTGGCTCATACTGAAATGTTTTGTTGTTCAAAGTTACATATTTCAGTCTATCTGGTATTTGTAGAATGAAGAATGATTTTCCTGCTTTACTTTCCTGCATTTTTCATATATTCAAAAAAATGAAAGAGGAGCTTTTACATTTTATATGGCAGTTTCAGAACTTTAAGCAAAATGAGCTCGAAAGTTTTGACGGGAAGCAAATTCAAGTACTCAACTCTGGGCAACACAATGGCGATGCCGGGCCTGATTTTTTAAATGCCAGAATTAAAATAGATGACACGCTTTGGGCGGGCAATGTGGAAATCCATGTGCATCAATCCGACTGGCAAAAACACGGGCACCAGAAAGATCCAAAATATAAGAATATTATTCTGCATGTCTGTTATTTCATGGATACTGAAATTCCGGAACTCAATGCGCATGTGCCTACACTCGTACTCAATGGAATAGTTCAGCCTAGTCTGCTCGATAAATACAAAAAATTGCAGCAAAACAAGCATTGGATACCTTGTGCCAGAATGATCACCCCTGAGATTTTAAAAAGTCAAATGCCATTTTATGGCTTTGCACTTTGTATGGAGAGAATGGAAAAGCGTTGCGCTGAAATTTCTGAAATTTTCAAAAAAAGCAAATCCGACTGGGAAGCCACAGCTTATGCTATGCTTGCCAGAAGTTTTGGTTCGCGAGCCAATAAATTTGCCTTTGAGCAATTGATGCAATCCATTCCGTACAAAATCCTAATCAAACATGCAGGCAATATGTTCCAGCTTGAGGCACTCCTTTTAGGACAGGCAAACTTGTTACCAAAAGCAGCCAATGATTCCTATGTGCAAAAACTGATTGAGGAATATCGCTTTTTAAAGAAAAAATACAATCTAAAGGCAATGAAACGCGAAGCCTGGAATTACTCCAAATTGCGCCCCGCAAACTTTCCCGACTTAAAAATTGTGCAAATGGCACATTTCATTCATCAATTTCCACAGCTTTTCTCCAAATTCTTAGCGCTTAAAAATGCAATTGATTTCAGCAAACACACAAAAATTAAAGCCTCCTCCTATTGGGACAATCACTATCGTATTGATACAGCATCAAAAGTAAAAAGGGAGAAAATGCTGAGTCCTTCATTTCTGAACTTGTTAATTATCAATGCAATTGTGCCGCTTGTTTTTTATTATGGAAAGAAAAATGATAATTTAGAGATTAAAGAGTGGGCGTTAAATTTATTGGAGCAGATTCCCGCAGAGAACAATTCAATAGTAAAGCGCTGGGAAAGCTTGGGATATAAAGCTGAAAATGCGCTGGAAAGTCAAGCTTTGATTGGGCTTAAAAAGGAATACTGCGACAAAATACTTTGTCTAAAATGTAGAATTGGTGCAAAACTCTTCAATTCTTAATATATTTGGCTGAATAATTTTTCAGAAATGACAGATCTTAAAAGTTACCTACAATTGCGTTTTTACGGAGTCTGTACTTATCTTGGTGAAAAGCTGGATATGCCTTCGAGCAAAATCCGTTTGTTTTTTATTTACTCGAGTTTTGTAGCTGTCGGCTCTCCAATCATCATTTACCTTTCAATGGCTTTTCTGCTCAAGTTGCGCAATTATATTAAAGGACAGAGAAATCCGGTTTGGGATATCTGATTTGCTCTATACATCAATTGCTTTGCTAAAAACACAAAATTATGACTGAAAGAAAAATTCTTGGAGTCTGCGCATGGCTGGCTGACAAATTTGAAATAGATGTGAGTATCCTGCGCATTGTATTTGTTATAGCAGCCATTATGGGAGTAGGCTCTCCGGTATTGATCTACCTTATCCTTGCGCTTATAAAGCCTTCTCACTACTAAAAACCTGTGTCTTATGAATTTCGAAATCGACAAAAGCACTTACGAATACATTGAAAAAGCCATTCACAGCGATACCAGCCCTGTCGGAATTGATGCCAAAAAAACACATATCCTTATTCTGCAAAGACTGGAAAATATCAGCAAACGGCTGGAAAAACTTGAGCAGAAAATAGAGGAAAGCAGCAAGTAGCATTCAAGTAAGCAAATCCGTAGCGAGGCGCTACGGATAGGTTGATTTGACAGCTGTGTAGCTATTCCCGCAACGAACTAATGTTTTGGCAACTGATTCGTAGCACCTTCATCAAATCCTGTTCGTAGCACCCTTGCTACGAACTATTCTTCAAAATCCCAATTCACTTCCCAACTGTTCGTAGTACCGAACTACAAACAAAAAACTCGACATTTTAATATATTTTTAATAAATTCACGATATGTCAAAAGGTGGATATAAAATACGTGATCAGAAAGCTTGTTATTTTGTTACTTTTCAAGTTGTTTACTGGATTGATGTGTTCACCCGACAAACATATAGAGATATCTTTTTAGACCTCTTGCGCTTTTATCAGGAAAATCAAGGTTTGAAAGTACATGCATATGTGATTATGAGCAATCACATCCACCTGATCCTTTCTGCTTCTCAATCAAAAAATGATTTGAGTAGCATTATTGGCAGAATCAAATCCCTTTCCAGTAAGAAAATTAAGGATGAAATCGAACAGAGCAATGAGAGTCGTAAAGAATGGATACTATGGATGATGAAAAGAGCAGCAAGCAAACATAAAAGAAACGATTCATTTCAACTATGGACACACGATAGCCATCCTATTCTATTGGATGACAATATCAAATTAAAGCAGCGACTGGATTACATTCACCAAAACCCTGTGAAAGCAGGAATTGTAGCTAATGCAGAAGATTATATCTATAGTAGTGCCGGAGCTTATGCAGGCTTACCAAGTTTAATTAAAATTGATTTTATTTAATTTGTTTCATTAGCATTGTAATCCGTAGCGAGGCGCTACGGATAGGTTGATTTGACAGCTGGCAGCTATTCCTGCTACGAAATACTGCTTTGACAACTGTTCGTAGCACCCTTGCTACGAACTATTCTTCAAAATCCCGACTCACTTCTTCATCCTGATCACCAAATCATTGGAATAAACCATTTCCCCGGCTTTTAAAACAACATCTTCCACTACCCCACCGCTGTTGGCCGTAATGGTAGATTCCATTTTCATAGCTTCAATTACAAAAAGCGGTGTGTTCTTTTTGATCTTGTCACCGGCTTTTACCAGCACCTTGGTCAACAAACCCTGCAGCGGTGCTCCAATCTCATTTTCACCTTCAGCTTTTACATGTGCTACTTTATCCACTTTTACAGATTCATCACGTACCATAACTGCACGTGATTGTCCATTGAGCTTGAATGTCACCAGGCGCATTCCATCCTCATCAGCAACGCCTACATGCACCAGTTCTACCAGGATGTTTTTTCCCCGCCCAATGGTGATCATGGCCTCTTTCTGAACTTCTGTCATTCCGTAGAAAAACAAAGGTGTAGGTATAACACTTACATCCCCGTATTCTTCTCTGTGATTGTAATAATCTTTATAAACCTTTGGATAAAGCTTGAAAGAAAGAAAATCGAGCTCTGTAGGTGAGGCTTCGGGAAAAGCTTTCTGAAATTCTTTCAATTCTTGCTTAAAATCAATGGGTTTAAGATGTTCGTTGGCACGACCTTTATAAGGCTTTTCACCTTTAAGCACTATTTTTTGCAATTCTTTTGGAAA
Organism: Chitinophagales bacterium; assembly: GCA_040877935.1. Classification (NCBI taxonomy): domain Bacteria; kingdom Pseudomonadati; phylum Bacteroidota; class Chitinophagia; order Chitinophagales; species Chitinophagales bacterium. The sequence continues at coordinate 39,281 of JBBDNB010000043.1, read as the reverse complement.
CCCACCATGAGGCTGTCCCAATTCCCCTCTGAAAAAAGCTTTTACGGAATCCGGAAAAGCAATAGAATCGCCTTTTTCCAAAATATCGTTTTTACTCAAATTATTGGACACCATAAACAAAGCCAGGTCACCTACAACTTTTGAAGAAGGGGTCACTTTTACAATATCACCAAAGAGCTCATTTACATCAATATAGGCTTGTTTGATTTCCTGCATTCTATCATCCAGCCCGAGGGATTCGGCTTGTGGCTTGAGATTGGAATATTGTCCTCCCGGGATTTCATGCTGATAAATCTCAGCAGTTCCTGCTTTTAAACCCGATTCAAAGGGATAATAATATTCCCGCACATCTTCCCAGTAATGCGAGTATTGATTGAGTAAATCAATATTGTAGGGTTCATATCGATCAGAATTTTTGAGTATTTCCAGTAAGGTATTGAAATTGGGCTGGGAAGTAAGCCCCGACATGGATGCCAAAGCAACATCTACCACATCCACACCTGCTTCAATGGCCTTCATGTAGGTGGCCAATTGAGCAGCACTGGTATCGTGCGTGTGTAAATGAATTGGCAAATCAGTTTCTTTTTTCAATTTACTGATCAATATTTCAGCAGAATAAGGTTTTAGCAAACCCGCCATGTCTTTTATAGCCAAAATATGTGCTCCGGCATCTTCAATGCGTTTTGAGAGATCAGCATAGTAATTCAAATCATATTTCTTCTGCGATTTGTCCAGGATATCGCCAGTATAGCAAATCGATACTTCAGCGATGGAGTTGGTACGCTCCCGCACTGTATTGATACTCACTTTCATATTCTCCAGCCAGTTGAGGGAATCAAAAATCCTGAACACATCAATACCCGTTTCAGCAGATTTTTCAATAAATTTTTCTACCAGATTATCGGGATATGCAGTATAACCCACTGCATTGGAGCCGCGCAAGAGCATTTGCAACAACACATTGGGCATGGATTCCCTCAATTGTGCCAGACGCTCCCAGGGAGATTCTTTTAAAAAACGCATGGAAACATCAAAGGTGGCACCTCCCCAAACTTCCATAGAAAACAACTGAGGAAAATGCTTGGAAAAACCCTCTGCTACCGAAAGCATATCACGGCTGCGCACCCTTGTAGCCAAAAGCGACTGATGTGCATCCCTGAAAGTAGTATCGGTAAATTTTACAGTTTTCTCCTTTTTTAGCCATTTGGCAAATGCTTCCGGCCCTTTTTTATCCAGGAGTTGTTTTGTCCCTTTTGGATGATCTGAGAATTTATCAAAAATGGGGATTTCAGGTGTTTTTAATTTTTTAGAGGGATCAACAAAGCGCACATCTGAATTGCCATTGACAGTAATATGTGCCAGGTAACGGAGCATTTTAGTGCCCCTGTCCTGCTTGGCTTCATACTTCAAAAGCTCTGGGTGCTTTGTTATAAAATTCACTCTTGCATTTCCTTCCTGAAAAACGGGATGTTCTACTAATTTCTCAAGAAAAGGGATATTGGTTTTCACACCGCGAATCCTGTACTCTGTTAAGGCACGATGCATGCGCTGACAGGCTCCTTTTAAAGTACGACCGTTGGCCGTTACTTTCGCCAGCATAGAATCAAAAAATGGAGAAATGGTAACGCCACGATAAGAACTTCCTTCATCAAGCCGAATACCAAAGCCACTGGCATTTCTATAAGCTACCAGGGTGCCGTAATCCGGCTTGAAATCATTTTCGGGGTCTTCTGTAGTAATGCGGCATTGAATGGCAAAACCCTTGCACTGGATATCGCTCTGATTGCGCAGAAAAATACTTGGGCTATCAAGACGCTGACCTGCTGCAATCAATATTTGACTTCTGACAATATCCACGCCTGTTACTTCTTCAGTAACGGTATGCTCTACTTGTATCCGGGGATTGACTTCAATAAAATAAATATGCTCATCCGGATCGACCAGGAACTCGACAGTTCCGGCATTGTTGTAGCCTACTTTACGCGCAATTCGCAGTGCATAAGCATACAGTTTATCGCGCGTAACTTGTTTCAAACCCTGTGAAGGTGCCATTTCCACCACTTTCTGAAAACGCCTTTGTACCGAACAATCACGCTCATAAAGATGCAGCACATTGCCGTATTTATCACCGAGAATTTGTACTTCAAGGTGTTTGGGATCTTCTATAAATCGCTCAAGAAAAACCGTGTCATCGCCAAAGGCATTTTTTGCTTCTGATTTGGCTTCGGGAAAACTTTTTTTCAGTTCTGTGGCATTGCGCACTACACGCATTCCTCTTCCACCACCACCTGCATTGGCTTTCACGATCAGCGGGAAACCAATTCTTTCTGCTTCTTTAAGTGCCTCTTTTACATCATTCAATACGGTAACACTACTTTCAATAATGGGTACATCGGCAGAAACAGCTACCTTTTTGGCTTTTTCTTTATCTCCGAGCTGATCCATTATTTCAGGATCTGGGCCGATAAACACAATGCCTTCTTCACGACAGCGCCTGGCAAAATTTACATTTTCAGACAAAAAACCATAGCCGGGATGAATGGCCTCCACCCCTTCTCTTTTCGCCAGGTGAATGATTTCTTCAATATCGAGATAGGGCTTCAAAGGTTCATTGTCCTGCCCTACCTGATAGGCTTCATCTGCTTTGTAGCGGTGCAGTGAAAAACGGTCTTCATAAGTATATATCGCCACTGTTCTGATCTTTAATTCAGATGCAGCGCGCAAAACACGTATGGCAATTTCTCCTCTGTTGGCTACCAGTAGTTTATTGATCTTCATAGATATATTTTCTTGCTGAATAATGTCGGGGTAAATAAATCCCTGAACAATTTATAACTAATGTGCTAAATCAGGGAAAAAAATTGCAGTTTTTTGAGAAATGATCTTAAACTACTGTTTAGATTTCCGATAAACAAACGATTAATTGTAAAAATAAAACATGGGTGTAAGTTTGTGAATAGAACCTGAAAACATACGACTCCTCTGGAGTCGGTTTAGTGAGTGGATGGCAAATTCATAAATATATGATACCTCCTGCATCAGCATCACTCAATTTCAAAAACGCGTGTCTAATCCGTAACCCTGACCCCCAACGGGGTCGCACATATCATTTTCAAAAAATAAGTACTACTTCTCTCCTTCTACAACAAGCAATGGAGGAATATTCAGTGGCTGTATTCCGAGCTTTATAGTGCCAAACTGCCGCTTGATGTATTTGTTCACCGTAATAGAAAACTGGTATGAAATAAATTTTCCGCCTTTTTTAAGTGCTGAATGAGAAGATTGAACCAATTTCAATCGTTGTCGTGGAGATAAAAAGGTAAAAGGAATACCGGTAATTATATAGTCTGCTTCCTTAATCTTTAAACGCTTTAAAACTTTATTTACATTTAAAGCACTTTCCTTTACAACGATTACCCGATCATCACTGTCAAATTTTAGTTTTAAAACTTTGACAAATTCAGGGTTTGTTTCAAAGAGCACCAATTTTGCAGAAGGCGTCATATTCGACAATAGCATTTCTGAAAACACACCATTGCCAGGGCCGTATTCCAGAATTACATCAGCATCCTTAAAATTGATTTTACCTTTTAAATACCGGACACTATATTTTGAAGAAGGCACTACAGAAGCTACCTGTTTGTCCTTCATGAATTGTTTTATATAATCTCCTTTTAATTTCAATGCTTGTAGTCTATATTTGTTAATAATGCGCAAAGTTTATAAAAAGAAACCCCTAAATAAAATTTGCCGCGATAATATTCGGTAACTTATGTTAAAGCAATAGTGCTGTTTCTTTATAAAGTGCTTGTTTTTTTATTAATTTTATCTATCAAAATAAAAAACACATTGTTTAAAGCAATAAGAAAATTTAAGCCCGCTTATACGATCTACAATATTCTGCACAAAGATCAATTGGCACAAAATAAAAAAGCATTGGATGCTTTGGGAATCAATCATTCCCCTTATACCTCTATTGACAGCAGTTTATTTGAAAACTACAAAATACCATTTTCTCCTTTCTTAGACGAAGGTTCTTCTAAAACAAAACTTCCAAAACTGGAATTGTTTAAATCGCTTGAAGCAGAACAACAACAAGCGCTATTGCCCTGGTCTGAAAAAGGCTACAGCATCCTCAAAGGCTATTTCAGTTCTGATGAAGTAGATGAAATCAATGCTGAAATCAAAAAGCTGGTTGATGCAGGGGCTGCCGATTGGCATTATTCAAGGCCGAGAATTATGTTTGCCATTAGAAAATCCAAAAAAATCAGGGAAATCATTGGGCGAAAAAAACTTGAAAGTATTTTATCGATGCTGTTGGGCAGGGAATTGAATCTGTTCCAAAGCATTAATTTTTTGGAAGGGAGTCAACAAAAAGCGCATTCCGATTCTATTCATATGACTACATTTCCTCTGGGTTTTTTGATTGCCGCATGGATTGCGTTGGAAGATGTGGATGAAAACAATGGGCCTTTGTTTTATTACCCGGGAAGTCACAAACTGCCTTATTTGCTCAATAAAGATTTTGACCATGGGGGCAATGCTTTATTAATTGGTGAAAATGCCAACAACCAATATGAAAAGGCTATTGAAAAGCTTATTGAAAAAGAACAATTGCAAAAAGAAACTTTTTACGCAAAAAAAGGAGATGTATTGATCTGGCATGCCAATTTAATCCATGGTGGCAGTGCAGTAAATGATGCCGAGCGAAGCCGTAAAAGCATGGTTTTACACTATTTCGCTAAAGATGTAATTTGCTATCACGAAATTACCCAAAGACCTGCATTAATGCCTAAAACTTGATTTATGACCTTAGTACAACTTGAATATATTGTAGCACTTGACAATCACCGGCACTTTGTGCAAGCTGCCAAAAGTTGTTTTGTCACACAACCTACCCTTACCATGCAGATCAAAAAATTAGAGGAGGAACTCAATGTAGTGATCTTTGACAGACACAGAACACCGCTTGTTCCAACAAAGGAAGGTGCTAAAATTCTGGAAAAAGCCCGGGATGTGTTGCGCGAAGCCAGGCAATTGAGAACTATGGTTAAAAGTGATAAGGAATTATTGAGCGGTAAATTCAGAATTGCTGTAATTCCAACATTGGCCCCCTATATTTTACCACTATTCTGGACACCTTTTCTCAATGAATTCCCGGAATTGGATTTGAAAGTAGAAGAAGAACAAAGTGATCAGATTATTGAAAAACTAAAAAATGACGAACTGGATATGGCGATACTGGTGACACCGGTAGAAGACAGACAAATCAAAGAACACCCAGTTTTTTACGAAGCTTTCTTAGCCTATACGGCTCAAAATCAATATTTCTACAAGCAGGAAATGGTAGAGCCTTCTGATATTGAAAATAAAAACCTGCTGATTCTCAATGAAGGACATTGTTTTAGAAACCAGGTATTGAATATTTGCAGCCAGGACAGCAAACGCAAAAGCAAATTTGTGTATGAAAGCGGCTCAATAGAAACGCTAATCCGTATGGTTGACAAAGGTTACGGCTACACTTTGATTCCTGAGCTCGGTGTGCCGCAGCATCCTAAAGATCCAAAAATGATCAAAAAATTTAAAGAACCACAGCCGGTAAGGGAAGTGAGTGTAATTACACACAAAAGCTTTGTCAATGATCTTTTGCTGGAAAAAGTAATCGATACTTTACAATCTGTGATTCCGGAAAGCATGAAAAAAGTACACAGAAGAAAGCGTATAGCATGGAAATAAAAACCCTCCACCAGAAATATCCAGCAGAGGGTTGTCATCATGAAAAACTTGATATTTAAACAACCATTATTTTGCTGTTAATGTTTACTTAAAACTCTTTTTTATTTCAGCATTGTTACACTACCACTTTTAGTAACCACATTGCCATTTATAAATGTTGCTTTTATTAAATAAACAAAAACACCAGGATTTAATTCTTGATTATTGTATAAGCCGTCCCAATACTCTCCAACTTTAGTACTTTCAAAAACCAACTCACCCCATCTATCAAAAATTTGGAAAGTCCAATTATCTACACACTTATAAACTGGCTTATAATAATCATTTATCCCATCATTATTAGGAGAAAAACCATTAGGCATATATAAATAACAATATTCTTTCATAACTTCTATATAAAGCGTGTCAGAATTAAAACAAATACCATCACGAGAGTAGTTTAGAATTATTGGTCCAGATTCCGACAAAGTTGCTGTCGGGTCAGGACATTTTTCACAGTTTAGCAAATGAGAGGGATACCAAGTGTATTCACCTGGATAATTTAAAACACCATTTATATGACTATTTAACTGGATGCTGGCATGTTGATTGATAGTTGTATCTTCTCCAAGATAAACTGATGCAGTATCATTTTTAATAAAAATATTAACAGAATCAACTGATAAACAACCATTTGAATCAGTTACAGTAACGCTGTAATTCCCACTTAATTGAATGTTTATTACTCTTGTAGTATCACCAGTTGACCAAATATATTTGGTATAATTTCCAGCATCAATACTCTGAAACAAAGTATTACAAATTGTATCATCTGGTCCAAGATCAAAATTTAATGGATTTGGGTTACTCAAAATAATAGTATCTCTCATAACACAATTATTTTGATCAACCACCTTTAAAAAATAAGTTCCAGGTGCCATATTACTAACAATAGAATCATGACTAAACACATTATCATTTTCATCACTCCAAAAGTATTCTAATGGAGGGTAATTACTTGCAACTACAGATTTTATCACACCATTATTAGAATTATTACAAGTAACAGAATCAATCTCAAAATCAAGTGAAATTGAATTATTAAATTCATCACACACTGTATCACAATCATATGTTTCATTATTGTATTGGTAGCCTTGAATAAAAGTTGGGGGAATTCCTGTTTGAACCGTATCAAAATCAATTGCACTATTCACATAATCACATAAATTACCAGTTGCATTAGGATTGTTTACTACTGATAAATAATGATTATCTGGAATACATCTTTTCATATAAATTTTACCATCAGGAGCAAGTTGAAGACCTCTTTCAGAACAACCAGCTTGATCTATCTGAATTTTTGATGCATTAATTGCAAATGAAGTACCGCCTCCAGCAGTAATATCAAATTGATGGAGCCCTCCTAAAAGGCTAGTAATGTACAATTTAGAATTATCAGGTGAAAACTCAACACCAAATACTGCTCCATCAACATCTAGACTTATAGCATTAGAAATTATACCTGTAACATTATTAAAGTCAAAAAGCTCACCTACAGGTGAAGGAGCATTGGAAAAAACTAAAGCAATTTTATTCCCATCTGAGGTTGCTTTAATTTGACCTATTCCAGCTCCTGTGCCATTGAAATAATTTAACAATCCGATATGCACTGAACCTGTATTCGAAATAACAGTATCCGTAATGCCTGTTTCAGTTAAAAGAAAAGCGAAAAATGCATCTGTAAAAAATTCATGTGACACTATCCAAATATCTTTACCATTTGTGTGATATATTGCTACAATTTTTTCACTTGCTGGTTGAAGTAAAGGAATATTCTTTTTTCCAGGTATTACATCTCCCAGCCCTCCATCTAAACACATATTGATAATAGAATATCTCAAGCCATATTGTAAATTTCTCTGCATTCCGTCTAATGTAAACAAGTAAAATAGAGAGTCTGACAATGGTTTGGGAACTATATAAGCAGCGTGAGTTGCAGAATAATGTCCATATAAACCATCACCATTAGGCATAATTTGATGGTTTCGATTCCAAACTTTCTCTCCATTTGAATAAAAAAGAAGATTTCCACTACTATCAGAAATAGTTGCACACCCTTCATTATACAGGTGATCCATAGGTCCCTGTGGATTCCCATAAATCTGTCCCCCAGATATTGGGGTTGGGGCTGAACCATTAAAATCTAATCCTGCACCTTCACCAAAAAACCAAATATTTCCTTGCTTTTGACCATAAATTGGTAAAAAGCACATAATTGTTATGGAAAAAAAAATAGCTCTCATTAGAGTTAAACTAAATAAGCAATATCTCTCAGTGTCAAAATAAATATTTAAACAATAAAATCAAAAATATCATGCTAAAAATAATTTATTTTACTGTTTTTGAGACTGCGTTTTAATTTCTTCCACAAGTATATCTCCCGCTTCACGCTTATTGGTGATATGAAGAAAGTTACCATTGCCCACTCTTGCCAGTCGCTGCATTGTTTTTAGCGCATCCTGATCATCGCCAAAACCTAAAACAGAAATTTTAGTGTCCCCTCTGTTACTGCGCACAAGACTGTACAAATCCCTTTCAGTAAAAGTCGGGTTGTTGAATTTACCATCAGTGGAAATAATGATCTGGTTGTTGCCCGAACTTATAAAATGATCGTTGACAATTTCAAAAGCGTGATTCAGCCCCTTTAAACCAAATGTCCAACCGGAAGCTTCAAGGCTATTGATCTGGTTTTTTAATGCTTCCTTGTCCTCTACTTTTCCGTGTTCAAGTAAAATATCGGTTTCACTGGAATAAGTCATTACTGTAAGAAAATCAAATTCGCGCAACACCTCTACCAAATTATTCATGGCCATTTTCAAAAGATCAATGCGTTCTGCTCCTTTCATTGAGGTAGATACATCTATCAAAAACAAAATATTATTTGCAGCATAAACATTGGGGTCTAAGGGAGTTTTTTGGTCTTCGATTAAATCTGCTTCAGCTGCTGCTTTTTCAAGAGGCTGTTCTGTTTTCGCACGCTGACTTGGAGCTGCCTCAGTTTCTTCAGAGAAAAAATCGGGCTTCTCATATCCTGCATTTTGCTTTTCTTCCAATTGGTGCACTTCTTCCAGGTAAGCTTGGTATGCTGCATAGCCCATGTCTTTCTCGGGGTCTGTTGGTGGTCGCTCCCTGTTGTAGAATTCCAATGGAGCAGTTTCAGCCAATTCACTTGCCGATTCCGTTTTTGAAAGTGTTGTGTCCTGCTGATTGCTTCTTTCTATTTCATTTTCTGAATAATCAAAAGGACTTTCCCAGGCTTGTTCTTCTTCGCGTTCAGCTTCTTTCAGGGCTTCTATTCGCTCAAGATAATCCTGACCTGTATCTGAGTTATTTTTTTCAGCCCTGTCATTATTATAAAACTCCAGTTCAACCTCTTCTGTTCCAATTCCGGAATAATCAGCTCGCGTCTTTACTGGCGAATTATATGTTGTGTTTTCTTCAGAAACTTGATTTTGTCTAGCCCCTTTATCCTGTCTTGGATTAATTTGAGAAGTTTTACTTTCTTCTAAATTTGTCCTTGTAGGCTCTATGGTTTTTTCACGCTGTACTGTATGTTGAGTTTTAGGGTAATAGATTCCTTCTTCAGCAGCTTGATTTTCATATTGCTTATTATCCAAATCATTTCTGGCGAATGTAGCTTCTTCTATTGGCTTTAGCGGAATAGTAACGATACCGCTGTTCCTGCTGATCAAACCATTGGCCGTATTGGGCTCAAAACCTTCCCTGCTTGCCAACAAGCTGTAATTTCCGAGCACAATTTGCTCCACAACCTTACCCGATTTGTCTGTGGTACTTTTGTGGGCTGCGCGATTGTTGTAAAACCATTTTATCTCAGCATTTTCAATAGGTTCACGTGTTTTTGCATTTATTACTAAAACTTCCTGATAAAAATCCTGGGCCTGAGGTTTGTCTTTGTTAATTGTAGGACAAGCTGTATGAGCTGATGCCGACATAGAAACGATTTCCCCTTTGATCTTTAATTCAATAGCTTTTTCGCTGCTGCCGCTATAAATACTGATCTTTTCACTAAAACTGCCCAGTTCAGAGGTATAGTAATAGACTTCAATTTTAGCACTTTTTCCAGGGGCAATGGAAGTTTGTGGCAATTTCACCTGGAAATTTTGGGTGGGAAAAGTAGGCAAAAACTGCAGTTTTTCACTGCTGTGATTGATGATCTTAAATACTGCTGGCGGATTTTCCCAATTATAGACTTTCCCAAAATCATATACAGCGGGAAGCAACTCAATGTCATTCTTCTTAGCGAAAATATTGAGTGCAGTTATCAAAATCAGTAATACAACCGGAAATAAGCGCATATTGGTAATTTGCTCTAAGATAAAAAACTGCAACCGCATGTTTTTATTTTGTGAATCAATATTTATGGAAAATAAAAACGCAGTTAAATTAGCAATCAATTAATTCTCCATCTTTAAAGCAGAGTTTCTATTTTTATGAAGTTTTAAGTTTGTAGATTTGGTTTTTTTGAATTTAATTCAATGAAATTCGTATCTCTTTTCTACCTTCATTTTGTGGAGGTGCTTTTAAGTATATAAGAGGGGTTAAAGTTTCCATATGGGAATAGATGCTATTATTGTCTTGGTTATTATAGTTATTGCGCTGGCACTTTTTGTTTCAGAGCTACTCACTATAGACCTAGTAGCATTATTAATAATGGTAGCCCTTGTAATAACAGGTGTTCTGAATGTTGAAGAAGCTGTTTCAGGATTCAGCAACCCAGCCACGGTTACGGTAGCTGCAATGTTTGCCATAAGTGCTGCAATGTTAAAAACCGGTTTGGTATCCACTATAGGTCCGCGCCTGGCAAAATTGATCAAAAAGAATTTTTTTCTGGGCTCTTTGGTATTGATGGTTTCGGTGGGTATATTTTCAGCATTTATCAACAACACACCCGTAGTAGCTGTTTTTATCCCTATAATTATAAAAGCAGCAATATCCTCAGGATACAATCCCACTAAACTACTTATACCGCTGTCTTTTGCCTCCATTTTTGGTGGAACCTGCACATTGATCGGCACATCTACCAACCTGCTTGTAAGTGGAATAGCTGTACAACATGGCTTGGAGCCTTTCTCTATGTTCCAGGTAGCTCCTTTTGGAATCGTGATTTTCACGGTAGGCATTCTGTTCATGCTTTTTATTGGCCAGAGACTATTGCCTGACCGCATCCAGGAAAGTGACCTGGAAAAGAAGTTCAATATGCGGGATTACCTTATTGAACTCACCATTTTAGAGGATGCCCCATTCGTTGGTCAAAGAATAATGGATGTAGAATTCATTAAAGACCTTGATATGGACGTGATCCAGATCAGAAGAGCTGGTGAAAAATTTCTGCTTCCACCGCAGGATATGGTTTTGCAGGAAAATGACAAGCTGAAAGTGCGCTGCAATTATGAAAAAATCAAGCAGCTCAAAAACCAATTAAAAATTTTCATTGGCCCGGCAGTATATTTCAGCGAATCGGACTTAACAGAAGATGATACTACACTTGTAGAACTGATTATTCCTCCAAATTCCTTTCTGGAAGGAGAAACACTGGGAAATGTAGAATTTAAAAGAAGGTTCAGGGCAGTTCCTTTGGCCATAAGGCACAGGGCAGAAATACAACACGAAAAATTAAATAATACGCGTATTTCTGCAGGAGATATTATCCTGGCAGAAATCAAAACACACCGGCTCGAACTTTTTAAAAACCAGGAAGCTAAACAGGAAAGTCCTTTTATTATTCTTTCTGAAGAAAGTCGAATTTCCTTTGATAAAAAACGCTTTGGCATTGTGCTGAGTGTAGCATTAATTGTTGTATTGCTTGCGACTTTTAATATTTTGCCAATTTTAGCTGCGGCACTAATAGGGGTTGCTACACTGGTACTCATACGTCAGATAAACATGAAAGATGTTTATGAAGCTATTGATTGGAAGGTAATTACCTTGCTTGCCGGAGCACTGAGTCTGGGGACTGCCATGCAAAAAAGCGGACTGGCATTGTATACTGCTGAAAATATTTTATTACATCTCGGAGAATATGGCCCTGTAGCAATTATATCGGGCCTGTACCTGATCACTATTATTCTTACTGAAATGATTTCAAACAATGCTACAGCGGCACTCCTTGCTCCTGTAGCTATTATCACTGCCGAAAAGTTGGGGCTCAATCCTATGCCCTTTTTGATGGCCATTACCTTTGCAGCATCTGCCAGTTTTATAACACCTATTGGCTACCAAACCAACACGATGGTTTACAGTGCCGGGCAATATCAGTTCAAGGATTTCTTTAAAGTGGGAATTGGTCTAAGCTTGATCTTGTGGCTGTTGGCTACCCTGCTTATACCAATGATTTATGAGTTTTGATACCAATTATCTTTTCAATCATTACTTATTTTTTGCCGACATCTCAATTATTCCTCTTAATTCCGAAACTTGTGTTTTCAAATCTTCCAATTCATCAAGCTTTGTTGTAAGGTTTTCAATCTTTTGATCCCTGAGGCACATATCATTTGACTGCTGTTCTATGATTTTCTGTTGCTCTTTAATAGCCTCTATCAAGAGCGGTACCAGGTGTGAATATTGCACAGACTTAAAACCCTCTGTATCGGTATCGACCAGTTCCGGTACAATTTGTTCTACTTCCTGGGCGATAACCCCCAGCTCAACACCTTCAGAAAACTGTTTAGTGGGATATTGCTCAGCATTCCATTCATAGTTTACGCCTCTCAATGCCATTACCTTCTCCAGCGCATGTTCTATGCTTTTCACATTCTTTTTGAGTCGCGCATCTGATGTTTCGTTTATACCATCAGTACGGAGTTTTCCATGCACCATCACTTTGTAACTGTTATTGGGTGCACCTCCAATCCCCACATTTTCGCTTGAATTGATATAAATGGTACGTTTCCAGTTTGCCGTGAGTGGTCCGTGGATGTCTTTCCAGCCAAAATTTGTTGTAGTGCTTCTGTCAATGCTCCAGCCTGTAGAATAATCTGCTGATGATCGTGTGATCCAGGCATCTACCGACAAGCGATAATAATATGCGCTGCTGCCTGTATTTCCAAAAGCAACAGCAACATTGCCATTGGCATCTATTCCTATGTGTTTGTCCCAGCTATCACTGCCCTGATCACTCAACTCTATATTTCTTACTGAACCTGAGCCTCCATCAATATTTCCATTACTTCCACTGTATGCATAACCAGAAACAGTAAAATCAATTACATCTCCATTGCCATATCCATAACCGTGCACTCTTATAGTAAACATTCTGTTGGAGTTTCTTGGAATAGGTGTATGCACTATCCATGCACCGCTTACTGTAGTATTCTGTGCATCTGATACCACATTCGGGTAAAATCTTTCGTCAGAGCCATAGCCCTGGCTAAGGGTTTTGAGCTTAGTATGCCCATTTACTTCGAGCTTAGCAGTCGGATCAGTAGTGGCAATACCTAAATCACCGGTACTGGTTAGTGTCATATAGGTTCCCGAAGTGGGATTCCAGGAATTTCCAATTTTAAATTTATCATCATCATTTGGGTCTATCCCCATGCTGTATGTTCCGGTGCCGCTGGCATTATCAATACTAAAGAATAAATGCGATGCCGGATAAGTGGCAGAGCCCTCAGTATTTATATGCAGTTTGGAATTTATGCTGGCAGTACCAATGCCTACATTACCTGAAGATGTATTGGCAAAAAGAGCAAGGGTGGTTCCTCCTGCCCGTATATTTCCACTGGAATAAACACCATTTGACTGTGTATATGTATCGTTATCATTCCATGAGCTTGACAATGAAATTTGCTTTGCATAAACTGCTTGTGCAGCGCCTACATTCGCAAATCTTACTGTCCCTGTGGATTGTATTTGTCCTGATCCTTCATAGCCTGAAGCCGGCAGCCGAATACTGCCATTATCAATATGCAATTTACTGGAAGGGGAAGTCAGTCCGATTCCAACATCTCCGGTTCTGCCAATATCCCCTGTCGTATTATCAGGGCCAACCCAACGATCACCAGGAGGGTTTGATATATTGCCCCAGTTGATACTTCCTGAAGTAATATTCCCATTGGCATCGGATTTTACCACACCCGCCCCAAGATCGCTAACTCTGAGGCCACCAGCAACTCGAAGCTCACTTTCATGTGTAGTCTGGCTTTGATATGCAGGGTAGGTAGCGGTAAACTCAATTTCCCAGCCCGTTTTTAGTTTGTCGTAATGTGTTGAGCCATAACCAATGTCAACATTTTCAATCACAATATGTGAATACCTTAAGTAAATTGTGGAGCCGTTATTGGACAATACAATACCAAAACGACCGGAGTTATCTACTATAAAATCTGCCCTGTTGATGTCAACATTTCCTGTAGAAGTAAAAGCTGTATTACTCCAGCTTGGGGTTGGAGGGTATGTATAGCCGCTAAAAATTAAATTCGCTGCGTAATTGGTAGAGTACCTGTAAAATTTTGCTTCTATATTCATCATCGATCGGATGGATGCATCATTGGGAAGCCATATAACAATATATTTATTATGGCCGCTATTTCCATCATAAAGGTAAGCACCTTCCGGATAGGAAATACTCATACTGCTGGCATTAGAAATACTACCAGAAGTTTGAATATTTCCGGAAACATCCAGTTTTTCAACGGGTGTGGGATTGCCTATGCCTACATTTTGGGCATTCAACAAAAAAACAGTTCCTATGGTAATCAATAAAGTAAGTAAATTTCTTTTCATTGTTGTGTAATTTAAATGAATGGCAATATACAGATAAGTAAAACTGATTTTTATATACGCCAAATTTAAGCATCAGTTACTTAAATTATTTTTTTGCCGTATGAATCATGTGCTCTTTTAAATATTCAAGCTCTGCTTTCAATACATCCATCTCTGATAATTTAACTTTTAAATATTCTATATCACCAGCCTGTGACTCAATTTTATCACTGTGTTCACAAATTAAAGCCTTTTGATCCATTATTATTTTCTGTTGCTCTTTTATTGCTTCAACAAGTACAGGAACAATGTGGCTGTACTGAACGGATTTGTATCCTTCGTTGTCTGTATGGACTACTTGAGGTATTACTTCTTCTACTTCTTGCGCAATCAAACCAAGGTCTAAGCCATCGTTGAACTTCTCATTAGGAAATTCATCCTGTCTCCAATAATAAGAAACCCCTCTTAACTGCTCAATTTTTTCAAGGCTCTTTTCTAATGTATTGATTTCTTTCTTGAATCTTATATCTGAAGTTTCATTGATGCCATTCGACTTGATTCTACCTGAAACATGCAATTCATAACTTGGCGTAGAATTGTTTATACCAACTTTATTTCCTTGATAAATAGTTAATGGTCTATTTCCATTCCAGCTAGTACTACCATTAGATCCGTGAAGTACATACATTCTGTCACTATTAACATGAATCATATAAGCAGGATTATCTGTATCCGTAAAGTAAATAGTTGGAGACGTATTTTGTATATACATACCGCCATCTGCTCTTAAATTACCGGGAGTATAAACCCCACTTGAGAAATTACCATCTTGATTCAATCTTAACCAAGTGTCATTTCCTCTAAAAGCTAACTTACCATACAAACCAATATCTCCATGAACATCTAATTTATCACTAGGGCTTGTTGTACCAATTCCAATATTTCCAGCAAAATACGCATTCCCATTAGTCATGCTCATTGCAATATTTCTTGTACCATTACTGGTCAACATAATTTGATGTCCCCAGCCAGCTATAGGTTTTTTATTAGTAGTTGTACCTGCATTGGTATGTGCATATGCTATACCGTATTGGGTACCAAAATCATTATCAGCTGTAGATATCTTATAGTTTGGCGCAATGCTCCATATTCCTTGTACCTCCGAAGAGTTATAAGTACCTCCAATACCCATTCGTGAAACACCAATAGCACCGTCTACTTCTAAAACCACGTCAGAAGGGATGCTTGTTGTACCAATACCAACGCCAGAACCATTGTCATAAATCTGTGAATTACCAAGACTATTGGTTCCTGTAAACTTACTTACATAATTAGTGGTCCCATTAATATCGTTACTTGACATAACTCTTGACCAAGAAGTAGTTGCACTGTTATCTGTTTTTCTATACCACAAGTTTTGATCGAAGAAACTACCTGCAATTTGCATCCCATAATTATTTGTGACATTGTTATGTCTTATATCCAATAAATGCCACCAACTGCTTGCTCCAGCAGGGAAGTTCGCTGGAGAACTGGTTTCGTAAAAACCACTTCTAACTCCAGATCCCATAGCACCTGCATCATTTCTGGTTTGTGTTCTTGTTTGATTATTTCCCCAATAAACTTCACCTGAAGCTTTAATATTTCCGGAAACATCTAATTTTTCAGATGGACTGGTTGTCCCTATGCCAACATTGTTATTGTCTTTTATAACCAAACTTCCTCCGTAAGAACCTCCATCCATTCTGAGTTCCATTCGATCAGAATCAACAACACGAATACCTCCCCAAGACGTACCTGAACCATCATATTCTCGAATGATAAGGCCATGCTCTGTATGACTTGGACGAAAGTCAACATAACCATTTCCCGCATTGAGTCTTAAGTTAGTATTGGAATTTACATCATCTCCAGTAACTGTTAGATCACCAACAGATATATTGCCTGTTCTAGTTACTGATGCTGTTGTATTGGCAGCACCACTCCAAGTAGGATCTGTCTCTGTAACAGCACCTACTTGATTGTCAACATATTCTTTAGAGGCTGCGTGAGCATTTGCTGTTGGAGTTGTAGGAACAATTACTTGCCCTGTAAAACGAGCGGTTCCTGATACGTCTAATTTAAAACCTGGACTTGCTGTTCCTATACCTACATTTCCTCCATTGACATTAAAAATGGCATCCGTGTTAGCATAATGCTGAAAGTAAATCTTACTTGAGGTCTCTGAGTCGATATGCAGATTACCATTGGTTACTCCAACTGTAGCTTCTGTAGTAGATAAATTGGCCTGAGATCCACCTCCAATATACAAATCCCTTCCACTTGCGTTATTGCTAAATAAAACAGAAGGGAAATTACCACCTGTAACCTCAAGTTTTTGACTGGGAGCCGTTGTACCAATTCCTACATTGCCGTTATTTAAAATGTAGAGTTTTGAATCATTGGTTTGATCCTTGACATTGAACAAATCATTGCCAGAATCTCCTTTGATTTCCAGCTTGGTATTCGGTAAAGATTCACCTATGCCTACATTTTGGGCTGGGAGTTGAATTGAAAATATTAAAGTAATCAGGAGGAGTATAAGTTGTTTCATAAAGTTTTTATTTATTGGGTTACATTTAGAGTACCACCAGTTGCAATTTCAACCAAAGCTCCACTGGTAGATTGCACTTCTATGGTTCTACAATTACCGGTAATGCTATTTCTAATTAAAGGATTATTGCCTGTATTTGGTATCAATACGTTGGTTGTAGTATTTGGAACAATACCACACTCCCAATTCACCGGGTTTTCCCAATAGCGATTAGAGCCATTACCAGTCCATACCCCAATAGGTCCGCCATTTGCCCTTGCTTTTAATGTAGAAACCGAACCATTGCTTTGGCAATTGGATACATTGTAATCAAAATTATTGATCAAAATTCGAAGCTTACCTGTATAAGTTGCAGTCCAGTTTACTGATGCCTGCAAACTTGGATTGCAATCAGGACCATTGTCGTCATTATAAAACAAGCCGGAAGCACCATTGTATCCTGAAATTTCGGTATCAAAAGAAGAACCACAGGTGCTAAAATCGTAATTGACACCTTGTACCACATCAAACTCTACATATGTGCCTGAAGCAACGCTAATATTTGTAAAACTGCCACAAGAAGGCGAACCCCGGTCAACCGGACTCGCAGGGTTATTGGTGTTGGGACAGGGTCCATAAAAAGCAACAACATACCTGAATGTAACAATATTATAAGTTGTATTACAACCCGAACCGCCCCAGGTTCTTGAAACATACCAGGTATAAGGCACAGATCCGTTTGATACATGCCCCTGAGAAACATCTAAAAAACCTGACCACAATTCATAGCCGCCAGAATATGCCCCCCCTGCAAAAACAGGCGAAGTAGCAGAAGGGCCTTGTATGTAATGTCTCTGCTCAGACCTATACGCACCATTGTAGGCATAAAAATCGGTTTCAAAATAGGTTTTTCCTAAAATCTGACCAGCTGGTACCGGAGCGTAAATAGTTGCTGCATAATAACTTGGATAATAGCAAGAAGGCACGGTCGCATTGCTGTACGCAGTTGCATATGGATCAACTGTCACAGGGTATTGAGTAGTTGCATTAAAAACAGCTGATTTGTCAAAAAGAAATTTCAACTCCTGTGTATCACCTTCATCAAATTCATACCAACCAAGAGTGTGTTTGTTTGTATTTTTTAAATCATTATCGTGGATCAAAATCGGACTAAAAAACAAGGTATCACTATTGGTAAATAGCTGGATATCCTTGTTATTATTGTTTGAATATGCAGATAAAAATTGATTGTTTTTTTCATTTACATCAATTGTAAATGAAACCGAGGCTGTAGCTGGCAACAAGCTTGGTTTACTCTTTATAATAAAATTGGTTTTGGTAGCCAGGGGACTGATTTTGATCACCATGTCTATATCAGGAAAAATATTTTCAAATAAAACAACCTCTGAATTGACTTTTGCTTTGGTAATTTTAGCATTCTCAGTATGCAGCAAATTCCCAAATTCATCATATTGTTGCATTTTAATTGCTCCCGAAAATTTAAATTCTGAGTTTTCTGAAATAAAATACATATCACCCTGGCTGGAATTTACTTTCATTTGTACAGGGACTTCTTCAATACCATAAAATTCATTGTTATTATCTATCCAGTTTGTTTCCATTGCAATTTCTTTCCATTCGCCATTGGCAGTTTTATAGTGTAATGGCTGGCCGCCCTTTATCAGTACCGATTGTGCACCTTTGGAAAAATGCTTTTCATCAATGGTTCTTGCAGCAATGTTTTCAGTATATCCGGAATTAACTAATTTCTGAATAATTGCAGCTTTTCTGGAATTGTTTTTATTACCATAACCAGAATTATCAGAAGCAATAAGATTTCCTGAGAGGAAAACCATCAGTAAAAACAAATACAAAATTCTCATAAAGGCAATATTTTGAGATTAAAAACTATTTTACATCAGCACTCATAGAAATCTGCTCTCTAATATATGAAATTTCCTTTTCTAAATTATCCATCCGCTTTGTTTGTGAGCGGAGTAGAGATAACTCATCTTTCAATTTTTCAATTTCACATTTGTTGTTTTCGGCCATAGTCAATTGCTCCTTTCTCGATTCAGACAGTTCATCTGACAATTCCTTCACAGCTTCAATCAACAAGGGAGTGAGGTGGCCATATTCAACCGAGAGGTATCCATCCTCATCTTCATCCACAATTTCAGGCAATACTTTTTGAATTTCCTGGGCTATTAATCCCAGTTGCTTTTTATCTGACAATTGCATTTCAGGATATTCATCGGCTTTCCAATTGTAATACATACCATTGATCTGCAGAACTTTTTCCAAAGCATTTTCCAGCTTTTGAAAATCTTTCAGGCCTGACTCTGCTCCATGACGTGTTACCCAAAGGGCACTTGTTCCGCCATCATTTAGGTTGTCAACTACCAGGCCGCCCTGCACATCGAGCTTTTGGGAAGGGTTTGCTGTGCCAATACCCACATTCTGGGCACTGAGTGCAGAGGAAAGCATTACAATAAATGAAAGGGTGAATAGGTAAATTTGCTGCATATGCCTCGCTTTTTACCTAAGGTATAAAATAATGCAGTAAATAGCAATAAAAATTGGTGTAAAAGCGGGATTAAGCTCTGATCATATTAAACAAATATCATTGTGTAACACGAAGTTCTGCATTATTAGTTGATTGAATTTCTATTTCAGCAGAACCCTGAATGGTCAGGGTATAACAATAAGCATCAACGCCAGAATTGGTATTTCTTACCACCGGGTTATGATATGTTGTAGGAGGATTGGTTGGAGGGTCAGGAATAACCACATTTTTTGTAGAGGTAGGTACCGAATTGGTACTCCAATTACAGGCATGGTTCCAATCATCACTGTAAAAACCTCTCCAATAATAAGTACCTGCTGTACTTCCTGTATATTCCCAATAAGTATTGATTTGGATACCCCATTGATAATAAGGATAATAAGGTGAGCTTCCTCCATAATATTCCGCACCCGTATATTGCCAGGTTCCATTTACAATTTCACTTCCATTCCACTGACAAGGGGGACCCATATTTCTATATTGAATATTTGAACCAATTCCACCTGGTCCCCAATGCGCATCGTCACCATCATAACAATTGCTAAATTTACTGCTTTCATAACCGCAGTTTGGACCACTGCAGCCATCTTTCTCAAAAGACTCAAGTCGTAGATCTATCCCTCCAGGCACATTTGAACCTGTATAATAATTATTCATTACCCAATAGGCATTACCAAAATGATTTGGTGCATTGACCCACTGATAACAGGCACAATTATATTGAATACAATGATACCCCTGCCAGTCCATACCGTCTAAGTTGGGGTAATCTCGAGCCCATACTTTCCACCTCGGTTCCTGATCTCCTCCAAAAACATCATAATAGTCATCTATATAAACAAAAGCAACTCGCACTACCAACCTCATAGGGCCATCAGAATAGGTAGTTTGGGCTTGCATAATTGGATAAAGCAAAAAAAACAACACTCCAAATAATATTATATTTTTTGTTTTTTGTTTATTTATATAATTTTCTGAAATCATATTAATAGAAGTTTAATATTGCTAATTAAATTCAGGGTAATAGCCTTTATATTGACTTGTATCTACTTCAGTAGGAAATTGATTAGGATGTGATATGATTTCAATTGAATCTGGGATAGTTGGAAGTTCACCATACTTCTGAACATATGTCTCTTTGTTAAATTCGTAATACCAATGCTGTAATTTTCTTTTGTAAACCAGGGAGTCATAATCTGGATTATTATTATCTATAAAATAAGGTTTGGTCTCATTTACAGGGTAATTCATAAACGCAGGCAATGTACCTACCGGTGGTAAACTTAAAGGTCTGTCACCGGGTTTTGGAGCACGGCTTTTTATTGGAGCAAAAACATTTAATGAAGCATCAATAGCAACAGCTTTTTTAAACTCTTCAGGATATTCAGCTACCCATTCATCCATAGCCATACGATAATCATGTAATTCTATAAGTTCGCCTTCAGGTCTTTCAGGCATATTAGGTGCTACTTCACTTATCGTGTTATTGGGTTTATTTTCCTGCGAGAAAACACATGGTAATATTATTATAATGACAATGAATGATGCAATGATGTTTTTCATAATGCAATTATGTTTTTTTACCAATTACTATGAAATTAATATTTATTTGCCATTTAACCATTAAATGTAATAGAAAAATTATCACAACATGATATCATTTCAAAACGAGAGCGAATATAACTACACATTAAATTACATGTATTACAGTAAAAACTATTAAGGCTTTGTATAATAATTTTCGTAAACAGCAGTCATCGGACGACTTGCCTTCTGAAAAGTTGAAAAGTCCGTAGTGTGGGCACTACGGACAGTGGGTGATTTTATCAGACTTCCCAATTCAGATTTTATCGGAATGAGCCTTTGGAAGTCTTGGCAGCTTAGTTTTACAGGGTTGACAGGCATACACCAAGCGCACTGCTCTGCTGCCTGCTGATAAATGCTCAACACTTAGATCTCACAACCCCATTAAAATTAAGGATAAGTCGGGCAAGAGCCATTACCCACATTCAATGTACCGGTAGAAGTAATAGTGACTTCAGCACCTCCGCTTGAATGAATGGTAATACAACTTACATATTGATTATCAGATAAAGTTGGATCGTTTGGTTCATTTGGTATATATACTCTATGGGAAGAAGTAGGTACACCGATAGGGCACCAGTTGCTGGAGTTGTTCCACGCAGTGCTTACACGACCCGTCCATATTTTATCAAAACCAGCAGGAGCACCACCTTCGTAATCTATGCTTACATATGGTTTAGCGCTACTTTGGTAACCATAAACATTTTGCCAATTACCATCATCACCACCACATGAAAATGAACAACAATCATCACCGCCATTGTATGCCCAACCTATAGAAATATAGTTAGAACCTAAATTATTTGATATATGAGTCGTATTACCTGTTTGGTAATGTCTTCCAGTAGCGTTTTTACCAGTGCCTCTATAATAATAATCGTTACTTCTAATTCTTTCACCCACAATATCACATGAACTAGTTTCTGCTAAATTAGTATTGTACTGAGATCTACCGAATCTCAATGTGATCTGATCATCACACCACCTATAATAGTAAAGCCACCAAGAATATGTTGCAGAAAAAACACAGGAATTATCTGGTATAGATGTGAGATTGAAAGTAGCATGTCCATCAAAATAAGGATTATTTGTTGGCCATGTATCATCAGCCCATCCATAGCTAATGTCATATTCATAAGTTCTATTATAACTTGTGCCCCATGTTGTACACCAATAATCACCTGAATTATCACCTCTATATGTAGTCAAAGAAGGCACATAAGTCCATATTGGGTCAGGATAATAATTTGTTACAGGGTCAATTACAACAGGAAATTCTCTTTGGCTCAGCCAATCCAATGGAACCAAAGTAAAAATTTCAAATTCACTGGAATTTGACTTGAGCAGGTATGCACCATTCATATACCTATCGCGGTTTAATGAATCGAACTCACTTCTATGTTGTTGAAAAAAAAGTGGTGTTTTAATTTCAATCATAGGATTGTTCCTTTCATTAACTATCATAATGTCATTGTAAACATCTCCATCATTTAGCCCTATAAACTTTTCTTCACCATTTGTATTTCCTGTTATTTTCCAGGTGGGATCAAAACGAATATTTTCCTTGAAAGCCAAAAATACAGCCGAATTAGGTTTTTGATTTAGAATAGAAGCGTCTTTGAGTAAATAGTTTAATTTTTTAGTGGTAATGGAGTTAGATATTAAGGCATCTGTATTTGGGAAAATATCTCGATATAGCAAACTATCCTTATTGTATTCAGATTTTGCCGCCCTATTAAAATTAACTTCTGAAAGTACCTTGCCTTGAGCATCTAACCATACCATAGTTGGTTTTTCCCAGTCTTTGTATACATATCCTTCTTTTTCTACAAGTATCGGCTTGCCGGGAAATTCAGGGAAATACATTTTATGTTCATTGAAAGGTGCAGCCAATTTATAATCGGGATGTTTATTGGTATTGTTTTCAAATATATATTCCAATATTGTTTTCCACGCTCCATCTTCTTTGTAGTGAACAGGACCTGCTCCTACAACAGCAGTTATGTTTCCATTGGAGTTTTTAAAATGCTTGGATTCAAGCGTTCTTTTTTCTACAATTTCGTCTTCCGGATTAAAATCACGAAAAGCTCCATCATTCTTGAATAAAGCCTCAACAATTTCCTGTGGCATCTCAATTTGACTGTCAGTTTGCTCACTTGAATCTTCCGTTTTATTGTCATTTGCCGTAAGGCCAACGAAAGCAAAAATCAACAGAAAAAGGAAAGTAAATTTGGGTATTTTATAAGTAGTTATTGAGTACATAAGTATCTGTTTTAAGTGTTCAAAATTAATCCTTCTTCACCATTAAATCACTTTTCCCAAAGGCATTTAATAGCTTTTGTTTGTCCAATTGATCCATAAAAATTCTATATTCCTGAACTTCAGTAGATAGTGCACAATTTTCTTTTTTCAATTGATCGATTTCAGCTTGTTGTTCTTTAATGGCTTCAATCAAGAGCGGAACCATGTGACTGTACTGAACCGATTTATAGCCCTCATCATCGGTATCTACTATTTCGGGCAGTATTTTTTCCACTTCCTGTGCAATTACTCCCAATTCAACTCCTTCAGAAAATTCCTTATCGGGGAATTCCTCGGTTCTCCACTCATAATTTACACCCCGTAAAGCCATTACTTTATCCAGCGCATTTTCAAGGCTTTTTACATTTTTCTTGAGGCGGGCATCCGAGGTTTCGTTGATGCCATCTGACCTAACTTTTCCGTGCACTCTTAATTTATAACTACTACTAGTTCCACCACCAATAGCTACATCTCCAGTATTAGATATAGCCATAGCATTAACCTTTGAGGCCCAGCCGCTTTGCATTCCTGTATAGAACTGCATACCCTGATCTGCAGATAAATATAAGTTCTCCGAACCGGCAGCAACATTGGTTCTCACCTGCCCAGCAGACTCTCCAGCACCCACAGCTGTTAAACCACCACCACCTATGATTACCGAATTACCATAAACATCCTCATCAAATACCATCCATGTAGAAGTATAATTTAGCCCTCTACTTTTAAGCCCTCCGGTAAAAGTTATACTTCCAGATACATCCAACCGGTCATTAGGTCCTGATGTGCCTAAACCAAGATTTCCACCTGTTAGATATGAATTTGCATTTGAACGTATAGCCACGTCACTCCCTGCATAATAACCACCTTCTCCATCTAAAATCACACCCAAGGTAGTTTCAGTAGATTTAAAGTGAAAGCTTGCACCATTGCCCTCTGAATCAGTATTTGTATGTTCAAAAGTAAAATAACCTGTTTGGGTATTTTCATCAGTATCGTGGAACTCTATACCTACATCTCCATTATTTCCTATACGCGTAATATTTATTGGATATTGAATGTCCCCTTCTATATCAAGCAAAGTAGAAGGTGATGTCTTACCTATTCCAACATTACCAGTTCTTCCAACACTGGCTGTAGTATTTGCAGAACCGCTCCATGTCGGGTCAACTTCATCAATACTGCCCGATGGAATAGTCCCTACAGCACTTACATCGCCATTGCCATCTACACGTAAATATCCGTTGCTATAAGCAGATAAATTCAAGCCACCATTGGCCCTGATACGCATTCTTTCTGCCAGGTCATTATCACTAGTGCTTACAGCAGAGGCTGTGTAAAAAAGCAGGTCAGCAGTTCCTTCAGCTTGCATGCCACTGCCTGATGATTTATCCGTATTGGCATGTGCAGCTATTCGTGCTTGTGGGGCACCATTGTCGTTGCCATCTGCAAATTCAAAATCCATAAAAATCCGGCTGTTGTCATCAATATCACCTTCATTTTTTGTCAATTTGAAAAGTGTAACAGCTCCTGTCTCAGATTCATATATTTCAAGAGGTGTAGTTGGTGTACTTGTTCCAATTCCTACATTGCCACTATTGTTATTGTAAATATCATTGTTGTTCTTATCCCAGTGGTCCTCGTCACTTACTAATTTGTCAACATAATCTTTTGAAGCAGCATGTTCGGGATTTACCGGAAGCAAAGGAATGGAAACCTGGTCGGTAAATCGAGCATTTCCGGTAACATCAAAAGCAAAAGCGGGGTTAATTGTATTTACTCCTACCCTTCCGTCTCCCCTGATCATCAATACATCCGACTGACTGGTAGAAGTTACCGCATCGTGCAGTTTAAACTGAATGTAATTCGCAGAAGCATTACCGCTATGATAGGAGTGTACCGAGTGATAGCGCACATTTATATCTTCACGCCCAAAGCGCAATTGTTCTGCATCTGTTGAATGGCTTGGAGCAGCTCTTAAAAAAGCAACTCCTACAATATCTAATTTTTCCCATGGTTCTACCGTACCAATACCTATATTTCCATTTGAACGTATGGTCATTCTTCTTTCGGGGTTGCCATCGCTTTGCCCAACCTGTGAGGTCCAAAATTCCAACATCCCATCTCCTTCAGTACTTGTACCGTCACCACCATCGTGCTGCCAGGAAATTCTGGCCACTTCCCCACTGCCATCATTATTATCGGCATTGTAAAACCCAATGCTCCCACCGGTTCCTGCAGCAATATCACTTCCACCAGCATAACGCTCAAGACGCAATACTTCAGAAAGTTGAGCCATATCGGTAGCATCAACAAAATGCATCATTGGATTGCTGGCAACTGAGTGCCCACCAAAATTTCCTCCGGGAGTAGTGGTGCCAATACCTATTCTTCCGGCATCATCTATAAAGAGTTTGGAATTGTCTGCATTGTCTTTAACATTCAGTAGGTCAGCTCCTGAATCACCTTTGATTTCTAATTTGGTAGAGGGTGCAGCTTCGCCAATACCCACGTTTTGAGCGTTGAGATGAAGTGAAAAAACTAAAATTATTGCGGTTAAAAAGTATAAGTGTTTCATGGCCATTATTTTTGGGCTGACATCTCAATCATCATTTTCAATTCACGCATTTCAGATTTGAGCTGCTCAACATCATTTTCCAGGTGATCAATCTTACAATTTTTAACATTCACCCTATTTGCATAATGATCTTTAAGTAATTCAAGTTCATTGGAAACTTCTTTTAGAGCCTCAATCAAAATAGGCACCAAGTGACTGTATTGCACTGACTTATAGCCTTCAGAATCTGTATCAACGACCTCTGGCAAGATTTTTTCCACTTCCTGGGCAATTACCCCAATTTCTTTTCTGTCAGAAAAGTTTTTATCGGGAAATTCATCCACGCGCCAGTAATAACTCACACCCTCAAGTGCATTTATAACTTCAAGTGCATTTTCGAGGGGTTGGATGTCTTTTTTCAGGCGTTCATCAGAGGTTTCATTGATGCCGTTCGAACCAATTTTTCCATTTACATATAATTCGTAGCTTCCATTAGTTCCACCAGCAACTCCTACTCTACCATCATCAACTTTTAAACCTAGATCCCAAGAAATAATATCACCAGCCGTTCCACTTGGTGCAGTACTAAATTCAAAACCGGCACCTGAACCAGTTTCCATCCATGTTGCAGGTTCACTACTTACATCATATCTATGATCACTACCGCTATCATAGGCATTCCAATAATGATGTACTCTACCAAAACCATCCTGAATGCCAATTCTATAAGCAGAGGTTGTGCCATTCATTTGTAAACCCGCAGTTCCATCACCAGCATGATCGATTTCCAAAGCAACACTCGCATTGGAATAATCTGTTGCCGCACTGCCACCATTTAAAAGCACTCTTCCCGATCTATTAATATCTGATCCTGTAGAAGCAGTACCGTTCCAGGTTGGATCGACTTCGTTAATGCTTCCCGAAGGAATGGTAGCCACTGAACTTACATTTCCACTTCCATCTACCTGTAAGAAACCATTAGTATAATTATCAAAACGAAGATCACCTCCATCTAAAAGTGCAATTCCAATATTGTCGTTATCATCTACAAATTCGATTCCGTTGCCAACTCTTGCTTTAATCTTATCGGTACGCAAAGCACCTTCTCCATCTGTAATAGCGGGTAAATTGCCTTTGTCAACTTCAGCGACAAACCTTGTGTTGGCCGTTGCAGTTGCAGATCGACATTCTACTGGAAGTGTTGAAAGCGAAATATTATCACCGGGAGCTACAAAATAAGAGTTGTACCCGCATTTAGTTTGGGTCCAAACATATTCTGAGTCATAACCACAACCGGATCCCTCTGCAACGTTTGAGAGCACCTCGTCAACAGTCGGCAATCGCCCACCTTGGGCCTCAGCATGAGCTTTCGCTGCAGCCCATGTAACTAGCCCTGAACAAGGATCTGATTCTCCAACTAAATTTGGATAGTTGGCGTTTGATCCAGAAAAACTCACTTCACTAGCCTTCTTAATGCTTGGAACTGGAACACGGGACTCTAGCGCTGCTATGATGAGGTTTGAACCATTACCCTGAACAACATTTCCAACAACCTCAAGACTCTGAAGAGGAGTATCCTCGCCAATTCCTACATTTCCTGCATTGTTATTATATATGTCATCTCCAGTTTTATCCCAGTCATCACCATTAGCCAATTGGTCATCTACATACTTTTTAGTAGCGGCATCCTGGTCATTTGTAGGGTTGGCCATATTTATAATTTTACTAGATCCAGCAGAATTTCCAACTCCTAAAACATTAGATAAATTTTGATTGTCCGTGTTGTCCAGATAATAAGGCCCATTTTGACCATCCAATAAATCTGCATCAAGTCCCGAGCCTGAACCATCCAGACTTGTAAAATTGTTTTCATCCCAAATTCTGGCCCATCCTGTTCCGGTACGAGTACCTCCAATATAATCATCGTAGATCATCATGCCTTCGGATTGGTCATAAATAAGCCGCCCATTTATATCTGCATGGTAGGATGTTTCGGTATTGTTATAAATAGAAGATTCAATATTATTGATGTCATTTCCATTTAAATTAAGCGTTTGAGTAGCAGTATGGTCTCCCAGGTTATCCCCATTTACCAGATTATTCGCATCATCCCATACAAGATTTCCGGCACCATCTGATTTTAACACGTAATTGGCAGCACCTGCATTCGTAGGGAAATCATAGGCTCCATTAATGTTTAGTGAATTTAATCTGGCATTGCCTGCGACATATAATTTATAAGAGGCTGGATTTATAATGCCAATACCCACATTGCCAGCACTATTGATCGTCATATGCTGAAATTGATTCCTAAAATCAGTATTGCTTAGAGTAGAAAAAGCATTGTTACCTCCGGTAAAAAACGCCAGTTCTCCCTGACTTGAGTGCATTATGGCAGTAAAATCATTGTTACTACCACTTCCCAGTGTCCACTGATCATTGGCAGCATCCCATTCCAAGTCACCATCTCTTGATGAAACAATACTGGAACGCACATATCCATTGGCAGGTTCATTGGCAACATTATCAATTTTTATAGCTCCTATATCATTGTGAAAATACCCTGCACCAATTACGTGTAGTTTTTCTGATGGTAAAGGTGTACCTATACCCACATTTTGGGCATTTAGAATAAATGATATTAGAACAAGAGGTATTAATTGGAGTAAAAATTTCTTCATCACTATTGATTTTTAAAGATGTACGGATATTTTATTCGATTCTCGTGTATTTGAAAACACAGCATTCTCAAGCTTTTTTATGCGTTCTTCCTGCTCCATATTCAGAGCTTCTATAGTCTCAATTTTCTGATCTTTTTCATTGATGATCAGTTGTTGTTCCTTAATAGCTTCTATCAAAAGCGGAACCACGTGGCTGTACTGAACTGATTTGTAGCCTTCATTATCGGTATCCACTAGTTCGGGCAGGATTTTCTCCACTTCCTGGGCTATGAGGCCGAGTTCAATTCCTTCAGTAAATTCCATTTCTGAAAATTCATCAGTCCTCCATTCATAATTTACGCCACGCAGTGCCAATACTTTTTCAAGGGATTTATCAAGGCTTTTTACATTTTTCTTAAGGCGCGCATCTGAGGTTTCATTGATGCCGTTGGTTTTTAGCCGGCCATTTACATGTAGTTTATAGGATGGATTGGTTACACCTATACCAACGTCACCATCAGCATCAATTAAGAATTCAGGTGTATGAGTTACACTACAATCACTAATATGTCCTTGACTACTTATTACGTATTGGTCTGTAAGGCTTCCACAATTGTAGGGGATACCACTGTACCAATCTATTGTAGATGCATTAGAATGAACTACCATTGCTCTATCTTTTCCATCACCTCCTCTATTTAATTCAAGTAAAGCATTGCCTCTATTGTTAGGGTTATTTATAAGTATTTCTGTTTGTACTTCTAAATTTCTTGAGGGGCTAGTAGCTCCCCCGATACCAACATTACCATTCGCTTCTATAGTAAATACTTCACTGCTTGAACCTCCATTTGGAGTATGGAAAACCCTCATGGCTTTTTGAGCTCCATATATTCTCGTTAAATCTCCATTGTCTCCTTCAAATGAAATTCCAACGCTATTCGAATTGGTTCTTTTGAAATTGGCTATAATATCGGAGTTGTCATGTACCTCTAATTTTCTTGAAGAGGCACTTGTTCCAATACTTACATTTCCGGTTCTGTTTATATTTCCCGTAGTATTGTCTGTTCCATTCCATTTTTCACCTGGAACATTTGAAATATTAGACCAATCTATATTTCCCGAGCTAATATTTCCGCTACCATCAGCACTCAATACGCCTGCACCAAGTCCTCTCACTCTTACATTACCATCTACATCCAGTTTCTGTGTTGGTGAAATTGTTCCTATACCTGTGTTTCCTCCATGTGTCCAGCCTATATCCTCTGAACTAGGGAAAATTTCCGTTAGCCCAGCGGGATCCAACTCAGTGTAACTGTTCTCATTGATCCAATAATTATAATTTCCCCTTTCGAAAATGGTGATGTCCCAGGCGAAACTTTGCAAACCTGAACTAGGCTCAAAGCCTACTACTATCCTTCCACTAGCTGGATCTTCATAAACCTTTAAATCAATTATTTTACCTGCATTACTCTGCTTTTGCCAAAATTTTATGTTTTTACCGGGAAATGTATTGGTGCGAACCATAATGCTAAAATCAGATTCGCCAGCCCCAGCTCCTGATTGCCCATAAACTTTACCAGTAACCAATACATTATTGCTACTGCCGCCCATTATCAATTCTCCCATTTTGAATAAGCCACTTTGCGTGGAAGAAATGGAAGAGGAATATTTTCTTACAGTTCCAGCAGAATTACTGGTAACCAAATCACCGGCTATGTGCATTTTACCTCTTGGGGAAGTTGTACCTATACCAACATTTCCATCTTCCTGAACATAGAGTTTGGAATCATTGCTTTGGTCTTTCACATTTAAAAGATCGATACCTGCATTACCTTTAATCTCAAATTTTGTAGCAGGAGTTGATTCTCCCACCCCTACATTCTGAGAGATTACATCATTAAATACAAATAGTAAAAAGACTGTTAGGAGTAAATATTGTTTCATATGCTGTTGTTTGAATCAAAATAACTACTGACATTCATAGCCACTAGCATACTATAAGTTAATAAATACTTTGCAAAAATAAAAGTAACGTTTAAATAGCTGAATTTATATTGCTGTTTATACTACGTGTATTAGTATCACATTGTTCTATTATCAGCTCATTTCATTTCAAAAATGCAAAAACTTCAGTTATTGCCTGTTCTTTTTTGCAACTCAATTGCATTTGCTATATTTGCAACATTATTGCAAAACAACCTAGAACAATTTTAACCATGAAAAATTTGAATTATTTACTCATAGGATTTCTATTCCTTTTTTTAGCAGCTTGCGAAAAAGATGATCCAGAAATTCCTAATGAAGAAGAACTGATTACTACATTGACCTATACCCTTACACCTCAATCAGGGGGTGACAATGTGGTTTTAACCTTTAAAGATTTAGACGGGGATGGTGGCGATGCACCGGAAATCAGTTCGGGAATATTGGCGGCAAATACGACTTACAACGGAACACTTAGTTTGTTAAACGAGCAAGAATCTCCAGCTGAAGATATTACTGAAGAAATAGAAGAAGAGGAAGATGAACACCAATTTTTCTTTCAAACTACTGTAAATGGTGTAGCAATAAACTACGATGATGCAGATGGAGATGGCAATCCTATCGGTTTGAAAACAATTCTTAGCACAGGTGATGCAGGTTCAGGAACATTAAGCATAACTTTGCGCCACGAACCTAATAAATCTGCTTCTGGTGTAGCTGATGGCAACATAGCTAATGCCGGAGGAGAAACAGATATTGAAGTTACTTTCAACCTAGATGTTCAATAAAGCAAAACAACTTATTTAACCCAAACGGTCAGACGGCTTTTTGCTACTATTAAATAGCCGTCAGACCGTTTTTTTCATAGGACTAGACACTAGATGTCCAATAAAGCAAAGCAACTTATTTTCTTTTTAATATGGATACCTGTATGCTTATCTGCACAGGAATGCGACTTGAAAATTTCAGGTCAAATTTTAGATGAGCATACCCGTTTTCCTATTTCATTTGCCAATATATACATAGAAGAAAGCAAGAAAGGAACCACCAGCGATACTTCAGGCTATTTTGTATTAGAAAATATTTGCCCCGGTGAAAAACACCTCAGTATCAGCCATATTGGCTGCGAAACCATTCAGTTATTTTTCAATATCGAAAACGACACTGCTTTACTCGTTTATTTAGACCACAACAGCAAGTTAATTCATGACATTACCATCAGCGGAACTTCTAGCAAAGCTACCTTACAGGAAATTGAATCCATTAGCTCAAAAGAAATCAGCGAAAATTCGAATAAAAATCTGGCGAATATGCTGGAATCCATTTCTGGTGTTAGTACCCTTAGGACAGGTAATAGCATTTCAAAACCGGTTGTTCATGGGCTTTATGGTAATAGATTAACCATTTTGAACAATGGCGTAGCTCAAAGCGGACAACAATGGGGCAATGACCACAGCCCAGAAATTGACCCGCTTGTCGCCAATAAAATATCCGTGATAAAAGGTGTTGGAGCACTGGAATACCAAGGGAGTTCATTGGGCAGTATAGTACTTGTAGAGCCCGAAAAAATCAAAAAAGACCCCCACTTGCACGGCAAGGGCAGTTACTTCTTTGAATCCAATGGATTGGGGCATGGGCTTAATTTACAATTGCAAAGCTACAGCGATAAACTGGCCTGGAAAGTGAACGGCACTTTGAAAAACAAGGGCGATTTGCGCACAGCAGATTATTACCTAAATAATACCGGAAATAGAGAAGCGAATATTGCTCTGCAATTGGAAAAGTCATTTTCCGAAAAATGGAAAACCGATCTGTATTTCAGTTCTTTTAATGCAAAAATCGGTGTTTTGAGAGGCTCCCATATCGGTAACTTAACTGATTTGGAAAATGCGCTGGAAAAAGAAATCCCCTATTTTACGGAAGAGGAATTCAGTTATAAGATTGACGCACCTTTTCAGGCTGTAAACCATCATTTATTAAAATTCCATTCAAAATATTTATTCAACAACAAACAATGGCTTGATTTTACCTATGCAGGGCAGCTCAATACCAGAAAGGAATTTGATGTGCGCAGAAGCGGCAGGACAGACAAACCAGCCTTAAGCCTCAGGCAAATTTCCAATTTTTTCGAATTGAAATACAATCATTTGTTTGCCAATGGTATCCATTTCAAAACAGGTGCGCAGTTTAATATCGAAGACAATACCAATATTCCCGAAACCGGAATCCTGCCACTGATTCCCGACTATTTGGCTTATGAAAGTGGAGCTTTTATTTCTGCAAATAAAAATTGGGAAAAACTTTCTATGGAGCTGGGTTTGAGATACGATAATATTTACCAAGATGTGGTTGCCATTTCAAATGCTCCAAAAGAAATTGTTCGTTACGACAATCTATTCCACAATTTCAGTTCTGCTTTTGGACTGACTTATGAAATTCTAAGAGATATTAAATTGAGTTATAATTTAGGTTATGCGTCCAGAAACCCTGCTATCAATGAATTGTACAGCAATGGACTGCATCAGGGCGTAAGCGGAATTGAAGAAGGCGACCCCGATTTAAAAAACGAAAATGCTTTAAAATCAACCCTATCTGCCGATATCCACATCAAAGAGAAATTTTTCATAAAAGCATTGGGCTATTTCCAAAATATACAGGATTATATTTATTTGAATCCACAAGAGGAAATCCGGCTGACCATTCGGGGGGCGTTTCCGGTATTTAAATACGAACAAACAGATGCTCAGATTTATGGACTGGATATTTCTGCCAACTATGATTTTCACAAATATTTCAATGCAAACATTCGCTACAGCTACATTAAAGGCCGAGATGCGGGAAATGATTTGCCATTGATAAACATGCCTTCAAATAATATTTTCGGGGCTATTTCTTATCAATTTCCTAAAGTTGGAAGCTTTAAAAATTTAGAAATTGAGCTGAACAATCAATATGTATTTGAGCAAAAAAACTTGCTTGACGAACAGGACTTCTCCACTGCCCCAAAAGGATACAATTTAATTGGGTTTAAATCTTCCATAGAAAAACAACTTAAAAAATCCAGGATGAATCTCTACTTGAGAATTGACAATTTATTGAATACGGAATACAGAGACTACCTCAACAGGCAAAGGTATTTTGCCGATGATCTTGGAATCAATGTCATTGCAGGCATTAATTTGACTTTTTAGGGGCCTATCCAAACCAATTTCAAGTCCAAACTTGTTTAGCACTTAATCAGGTCTTAAATTTGAAAACCATGGAAGTTGCTGAAGATTTTTTGAGGGCACAAAGTTTGCGGATTACACCGGCAAGATTGGCCGTATTGAATCATTTTGTGCAAGAATCACAGGTGCTTTCCCATGCCGATTTGGAAAGTGCGCTCGGCAAGCAGTTCGACAGGGTAACGATTTACCGAACTCTCAATACTTTTTTGGAAAAAGACATTGTGCACAAAGTCCCCGGTGAGGAACACAGTACCAAATTTGCCCTCAACAGTCATTCCAATGCCTCAAAAAGCAAAAGCGTAGATGCCGGACATGCACATTTTAAGTGCAATGATTGCGGTAAATTACTTTGCTTACATGGTGTGAAAATCCAAAATGGTGAGCTGCCCCAGGGATTTGAAATGGAAAGCTCTAATATTATTTTATCGGGTACTTGTTCTGAATGCAACAGATAACAATTATTCCCTCACTGCATTGTGGATAGCAGCCATTATTTTGGTATCCCCACCTATTGCCGCATCCAATGATTCTCCCAAGCTCATGTAGGTTTTATATTCTTTGGGGGCATTTTTCTTTATTCTATTCATTAAAGGAGTGAATTCATTTTTAGTTATAGTGAAAGTAGTATTCAAAAACTCTTCTTTTAGATCCGAGGACTCAAGTAATTCATCAAATGATTGATTCCATTTTTTATAAATTTCTATAGCACTTAAAGCACGGTGATCAAATGTCATGTTTTCATATGCTATATCATTATTTTGATTTGCTTTATTGTTTGAAACCATTTGTTTATCCATTCCGGATAGTGATGGATCAATCAGTTTTATACTGTAATGAAATCCTTGAAAGTTTTTACCCCTACTCTTTTTATGTACACCAACTGTAAACCCATTAGCATCAACATTTTTGACAAATAAACCAGCAGTTCCAATAGAACTTAAATCAACTGTAATTGCATCAAAATCAATATTGGAACTCTCTAAGCTACGCTTAATTTTACCCTTCCAGGGAACATGTACTTCATCTTGGCCTGTGTTTACTTTTTCAGTACCACTTAGTTGAACGCCTCCCAACTTAAAGTCTTTTCCCTGAACTACCGTTGTATGGTCTTTAACACGTTCTATATGGGTTTTGCCCAGTAACACCCAAATCTTTCCTTCTTCAGCCCTACTACCATCAAATGCCTGCATAGCGTGGCCAATGACCATTCCGCTTTCAAGTGATTTCATACCCACACCCTCGGTGGATGAAGAAGTAATCGGATCCCCTATTTCTATTGCTCCACTTTCAGTATTTACTTTTACTCTTACACGACCAGACAAGGCAATAGGCATTCCTTCATCAGGACTATTTAGATAAACAGATGGATTTTCTGATATAACACCAGCTAAAAGTGGGTCATATGCCCGTCTGGACAATAAAAAAGTCTCATCCTCATCACGTGAAATGGAAACAATATCTCCAATCTCAGGAGTTCTGCCTCCAATTCTTGGCTTTACATCGAAAAACTCGGCCAAGTCACCATATTCACTGCTTGAATTGGCATATAGCGTTCCCGAAGCCCTAATCTCCCCATAAGCCGCATAGGTTGCCGTACCGCTGTCAGCATCATCAAAATCATAACTAATTGTAACGTTGTAGCTTTTCCAATGTCCACCGGCTGGATCTAAATGCTCAAATTGCATATCCCAATTTAATCCTGAAGGGTCAGTTTCATTCCACAACGAACTGTTAAAAGTTTCTGTATAACTTGCCATGTTCCCGTGCCCGCCAGGAGCACTTATTGGGCCAGCAATAATTGAAGCTACATAAGTACCCCTTAGAAATATCCTGGTATTAATACTCATTTGATGCCATGCATTCATAGTTAACTCAATCTCAACATCGGTGATACTTTTACAAAATCCAGAATCACATACAGGATAATGGTCATAAGTAGGTGTATAGCCATATCTAAAAAATTGCTCTGTATTAACATTATCAAAAGAACAGGTTTCAGGTTTATTGGGAGAACAACCACTATTACCTAAATTTCCAACTGTTAATCCATCAAGTACGGAAACCGAACCACCATATTTAGTTCCAGGGTTTCTGATAAACCCATCAACTGCAGTATTACCTTTAAAATAAGCTGCATAACCTAATGAATCACTATGTTGTGATATAAGTCCTAAACCATTTGTAGCATTGGTATATGAAAACAAGCCGACTTTACCCGCAAAACTCCCACCAATAGAGCCATTGTATTTAAAAAGTGGATCATAAGGTTCTAATAAACCACTCATACTATCCTGTGGAAAAACCGGATTAGAAATACTTCCCCCAGTACCTAACACGCCAACACCGAAGGAGTTTGAATTAATACCTTGTAAACCTATTTGTCCAAAACTAGTTGTACTTACGTGTAATTTAGATGTCGGATTATATGTACCAATACCAGTATTCCCTTCAATTATTAGTCCATTTGTAGGAGCTATTCTACTTCCAGAATAACCTGAACCTATGGTTACACCGCCATTGACGTCCAATCTATTAAGTGGCATAGGTATGCCTACACCAACATTCTGTGTATAAGCCACGTTAACAATAAACAATGTTAGTGTGAGATAAAAAAAAGTAGATATAAACCTCATACACATTTACATTTAATTTTGCAATTTTTAATTATTATTTATATATTACTGATTGAATTGCGATTTTCAAACTCTATTTAAAACAACAAGCTTTCATTCAATTGGTCAAATTTCATTGATTCATTTAAATTTCTGTGATGAAATTGTCCAGTTAAATTTGTCTATAGTTATCATAACATTTTAGTTGCTTTTAATGGGACAGCTTTAAAAAGCAGAAATATATTACTATTTTCTCACTGTATTGTGAATAGCAGCCATAATTTTAGTATCACCCCCTATTGCAGCATCCAGTGATTTACCAAGACTTATATACTCCTCATATTTTTGAGGGGCATGTTTTTTCATTCTATTGTAAAACGGAGTTTTTTCATCTTTCTTAATAGTGAAAGTAGTATTCAAAAACTCCTCCTCAAGCTCGGATTCTATAAGCAGTTCATTAAAAGATTTGTTCCACTTCTTATAAATATCAACAGCACTTGATACGCGAGATTCATAAGTCATATTATCGAAAACTACATTATTATGCTGATTGCCTTTATTGCCGGCAACAATTTGCTTATCCATATCCGACAAAGATGGAGCGATCATCTTTATACTGTAATAAAAACCCATA
This sequence comes from Chitinophagales bacterium, assembly GCA_040877935.1. Taxonomy (NCBI): domain Bacteria; kingdom Pseudomonadati; phylum Bacteroidota; class Chitinophagia; order Chitinophagales; species Chitinophagales bacterium. Next base: position 2,089 of record JBBDNB010000043.1, on the reverse strand, counting down.
AAATCTTTATCTCTATTTTTTTTGTGAATACTGACTGTAACTCCCTCACTATTAACATTTTTCACAAGTAGCTTTGCATATCCTCCATAAGGATTCATATCAACTGAAAGTGCATCAAAATCTATTTCTTTATTTGTCAGCCTTGATTTAATTTTCTCTGCCCAGGGAATAAAAACTTCATTTTCATTTACATCCACAGCCTGCGAACCATTAATATCAACACCTCCTAAATTAATGTTACTGCCTTGAACCACTGTTACATGTTCTTTTGCCTTTTCATAATGTGTTTTACCAAGTAGCACCCAAATTTTACCCACATCAGTCCTACTACCGTCAAATGCTTGCATTGCATGACCTATGATCATACCACTTTCTGATGATTTCATACCAATTCCTTCTACTGAAGAAGAAGTAATTGGGTCTCCTGCTTTTATTACCCCCCCTTTAGTATTTACCTTTACCCTTACTCTACCCGATAACGCAATAGGCATTCCTTTATCAGGATTGTTTAAATAAACAGATGGATTTTCAGATATCACTCCGGCAAGATATGGATCGTTTTCTTGTGTTGATAAGCTAAAGGTTTCTGCCTCTTCTGGTGAAATTGAAACAATATCTCCAGCCTCAGGAATTCTTCCACCATTTCTTGTATTTACTTCAAAAAATTCTGCAAGGTCACCATATGCACTACTGGTATTAGCATATAAAGTTCCGGAAGCTCTTACTTGACCAAAAGCAGCATATGAAGGAGTAGAGCTTGTATCTCCGTAATTATAATTGATCGTTACATTATACTCTGTCCAGCGATCTCCTTCAGTTCCAATATAATCAAATCGCATGTACCAATTAACTCCATAAGGATCAGAACCATTCCATTCAGAACTATTGAATGTTTCGGTGTAAAATGCTAAATTTCCCTGACCTCCATTAGCCTGAAGAGGACCACTGATGATTGAGCCTAAATAAACACCTCTTAAATAAACTTCAGTATTCAATGGGGATCCGTGCCAATCAGACATTGTAACTTCAACCTCTACATTTGTAACACTTCTACAAAAACCAGCTTCACATACAGGGTAGTTGTCATAATTAGGAGTTGAATAACTTGGGTTACCACCATAAAAATTAAAATCAGGGTTTATAGAATCAAAAGCACAAATTGCTAATTTATTGGGAAGACATCCTGCTCCACTTAAATCCCCTACCGTTAACCCGTCATGTATAGCTACCGAACCGCCATATTTTGTTCCAGGGTTTCTGATAAATCCATCAGTTGCAATATTGCCTTTAAAATAAGCTGCAAAACCAAGTGAATCTGCATGCTGTGATATAAGCCCTATACCGTTAGTCGCATTGGTATATGAAAATATTCCCACTCCACCAGCAAAACTCCCCCCAACAGAACCATAGTACTTAAACGATGGATCATAAGGTTCCAACAATCCATATAAGCTATCTTGTGGAAATACAGGGTTGGTAATACTCCCCCCAGTACCTACTACTCCTACTCCAAATGAATTAGAATTAATCCCTTGTATACTTTTTTGACCAAAACCAGAGCTTAATACATGCAATTTTGAAGTGGGAGAATATGTGCCAATTCCAACATTACCTTCTATTATTAATCCGTTGGCAGGAGCTATACGACTTCCAGAATAACCTGAACCTATGGTTACGGCCCCTTTAATATCCAGTTTACTAACTGGAGAATTAGTGCCAATACCAATATTTTGCGCAAATATTTGGTTACTTGCCGTGAATAATGTAAGTGAAAGAGAAAAAGAAAAGAAAGTAGAAATCAATCTCATACACGCTGATGTTTAATAATGGAATAAATGTGATTCATTTTGCTTTAGACACTTAATATAACGATTAATACGCTAAATTTCAAGTTTTGTTTAAAATTAATCAAACCTTACTTCTATTTCACAAGAAGTAAGGTTTGAATTAATTAGTTCCCAATATCATTTGATACAGGGCTAGTTCTACTTATTAAGGATCAACTTACCTGTATGTACTTTTCCTTCCGTAGTTGTCAACCTGTAGAAATACATTCCATCTGCATGGTTGGCCCCTGAGAAATCAACTT